>CAZEJJ010000001.1:0-112567 GCA_964512185.1 uncultured Enterobacterales bacterium
CGATCTACACGGCGAGCTCCTCGCCACCGCAGCGCTCCCGCAGGCCGCCGCCGCGGCCCAGGAGCCGCCCCTGCCCTTCCGCCCCGCGGTGGAGGCCTACCAGAAGCGCCTGATACGGCAAGCGGTGGCCGCCAGCGACGGCAACTGGGCGCAGGCCGCGGGGCAGCTGCAGCTGGATCGCAGCAACCTGCACCGGCTGGCCAGGCGCCTGGGAATCAAGGGCTGATCCCGGCCGGACCCGAGCAGCGCCATGCCCCGCCCCCCGCCGCCCGTGGCCGATGCCAGGCACTGCCCGCGCTGCTTCCTGCCGCTGCGGCTCTGCCTGTGCCCGCTGATCCCCCGCCTGCGGCCCCGGATCCGGGTGCTGGTGCTGCGCCACTGGTTCGAGAGCCACCGGCTGAGCAACACCGGGCGGCTCGTCCAGCTGGCACTGGCGGGCTCCGATCTGCTGGACCACGGCAGGCCCGGCTATCGCCTGCTGGCCGAGGATCTCCCCTCCGGCCCGGGCTGCTGCCTGCTCTTCCCCGACAGCGAGGGCGGCGCTCCCATGTGGCAGGACGGGCCGCCGGAGCTGCTGGTGGTGGTGGACGGCTCCTGGTCCCAGGCCCGCAGCATGGTGCGCAGGCTGCCGGGTCTGGCGGGCATGCCGCGGCTGTCCCTGGGCGCTGTGCCCGCTCCCGCCAGGCGCATCCGCCGCAGCCCCCGCGCGGGCCTGTGCTCCACCATCGAGGCGGTGGCCGGGGCGCTGGAGCTGTGGGAGGAGCCCTGCATCGCCCGCCAGCTCCGCCAGCTCTACGACCTGCTGGCGGCGAGGCTGGACGAGACCCGCGGAGACCCGGAGCCGTAGCACGCGAGCCGCGCCGCCTGGCGCTCACATGCCCAGGCCGAAGATCAGGTAGACAGCACCGGCGCGCTCTCCGCCCTGGATCTGGCCCCAGCACCAGCCGTCGCCGGGCCGAGGCTCAGTTCAGGCCGACCAGCGCGATCTCGCCGGTGTAGGTGCCATCATCGGACCCGAACGAACCCACCAGGCCCGTCGCATCCACGCCGCCCTGCCAGGATTCGTCCAGGGAGCCCATCCCCCCCAGGGAGCCCGTGATCTGCCCCGAGGCAGCGGAGCCCGCCGTCTCCCCGACGATGGCGATCTCCGTCCCTCCGCGCATCGGGCAGGTGGCTATCCCCTCGATCTGGCAGCCCGAGATCTCGGCCACCGTGTCGCAGTCCCAGCCTTGAGTGCCGTAGCTGATGTCGGTGACTCCCTCGTACATCCCGTCCCAGGGGCAGGGATCGGTGTCTGTGTCTGTGTCTGTGTCTGTGTCTGTGTCTGTGTCCGCGTCGGAGTCGGTGTCCGCGTCGGTCTCGCCTCCAGCCGAGTCCGCCGACTTGACCCCACCCATGCGGCAGGCCCCGATCAGCAGCGTGGCGACGAGCCAGAAGGATAGGGTTCGCAGGCTGGTGGTCATGCGTGCCTCGTGGTGCTGAAGAGTGCGGATGATCTGAGGGACGCGAGACTATATCCTCTCGGCGAGCCCCTCGACGCAGAGCATGGCTCAGCGAGAACGCTGGCTCGCGCTCCCGCATGTTCTGGGTCTCGCTCGCTCGCTGGCCCTCCAGCGCACCAGCGGTCAGTCGTGATCGCCGCCACCGTGATCATGGCCGTGTTCCCCGCCCGTGATCTCCTGCTGCGGCTGCCGGTCGTGCTGCGGGAACAGCTCGTGCACCCCCCACAGCAACACCACCCCCAGCACGAACGCGCTGAAGTGCACGGCGGCCCTGCGGCCGCTGCCCGAGCGGTTGATCTCGGGCACCAGGTCGACCGCCGCGATGTAGATGAAGCTGCCCGCGCCCAGCGGGATCAGGAACGACACGTCCAGCTCTGCCGAGAGCCCGTAGGCCACCAGCCCACCCACCAGGAAGGTGAGGCCCGACAGCAGGTTGAACAGCAGCGCCTGCCGCTTGCTCCACCCGCCATGGAGCAGGATGCCGAAGTCGCCCAGCTCCTGGGGCACCTCGTGGGCCGCGGCGGCCAGCCAGGCCACCATGCCCAGCCGGATGTCCACCAGGAAGGCCCCCGCCACCGCCAGCCCGCCGATGAAGTTGTGCACCCCATCGGCGATGAGGATCAGCCAGCCCAGCGGCGCCCTGTGATCGCCCGGCGGCTTGTGGCAGTGGTGCCACTGCAGGAACTGCTCCAGCACGAAGAAGGACCCGAAGCCCACCATGCACCACACCCAGGGGGTCAGCTCGCCGCCGGACCCCGCGACCGCGGCGGGCATCAGGTGGAAGAAGGCACCGCCGATCAGGGTCCCGGCGGACAGCGCCACCAGCGGTAACACCAGCTTGTCGAAGACGCGCTCGGGCAGGATCAGCGTGACGGAACCCACCAGCGCGATGCAGCTCATGGCCACGCCACCCAGCAGGATCCACCAGAACGCGCTCATGCACAGACCTCCACCGCCGCCCGCCCAGGCAGCGGTCGCATGGTATTACGATGTCGTCCCGCTGGAAAGCGGCCGCGCCCACCGCGCTCCCACCCACCCGCGCGACCAGCTTGCGACGTCCAGCGGGGGCGGATAGCCGGCCCGGCACAAGGAGTGGCCCCATGCCCAACAAGAACCTGCTCAGCGCCTCCACCGCCCTGCTGGCCGCCGGCCTGGCCACCTTCGTCGCCTGCGACGGGGGCCAGGTGGACCCGCCCGTCGTCACGCCGCCCGTCGCCGAGCCGCAGCCGCCCCCCAGCGCGGGCCCCTTCACCAAGGAAGCGCTCAACGAGTGGAGCGACAACCACATCACCTGGTACGTGGAGGCCGGCCGCCTGGGCGAAAAAGAGCTCATCCTGCTGTCCGAGGCCCGCTTCGACACGGGTCCTGACGGCAAGCCCGTGCCCAAGCCCGCCACCCTGCGCGTGCTCAGCTGGGAGGGCGAAGCCTGGGCCACCAGCGAGCTGTCCGACCCTGACGGCGCCGTGTTCCACAAGGCCATCATCCACGAGGACGCGCTGCTCACCATCTCGGGCGCCAAGCCCGGCGAAGACGACGCCAAGGGGCGGCTCAAGCGCTGGACGCTGGCAGGAGATGGCAGCTGGCAGGCCGAAGAGCTCTGGGCCCAGGCCTGGGACGGCAGGATCCAGCGCATCCGCGACCTGGAGATCGGCGACGTGGATGGCGACGGCCAGGACGAGTACGTCATGGCCACCCACGACAACGGCGTGATCGCGGTCTACGAGCTCGACGGGAGCGTCACCGAGCTGGACGCCAAGGCCGACACCTTCGTGCACGAGATCGAGATCGGCGACATCGACGGCGACGGCCAGAACGAGTTCTTCGCCACTCCGTCCGACCGCAACAAGGCCGACGCCTCCCAGCACGGCGAGGTGGTCATGTACCGCTGGAGCGGTGACAGCTACCAGCGCTCGGTGGTGGACGCCGGCGAAGACACCCACGCCAAGGAGATCCTGGCCGCAGATCTCGACGGCGACGGCACCTCCGAGTTCTTCGCGGTCATGGAGGCCGCCCTGGGCCCCAACAAGGAGATCCTCACCCCGGTGCAGATCCGGCAGTACCGGCTGCAGGAAGACGGCAGCTTCGCCACGAGCACCGTGGCCAGCATCCAGGATCGCCAGACCCGCTTCCTGGTGGCCGACGACTTCGACGGCGACGGCCGGCTGGAGCTGGTGGCCGCGGCCATGAAGACCGGCCTCTACCTGTACGACAGCGAAGACGGCCAGACCTGGACCACCGAGCACTTCGAGAAGAGGTCGGGCGGCTTCGAGCACGCGGCCAACACCGGCGACATGGACGGCGACGGCGAGGTGGAGCTGTACGTGGTCTCCGACGATCACGGCACCCTGGCGCGCTACACCTGGAACTGAGCGAAGCACGCGCCGCCGAGGGCCTTGTCGAATGCCCCGGGGAAGCTGACAGGGAGGGCCGCGCAGGGTATGGGGTGCACCTGAAGGGAGTCCTCCATGAGCGTCAAGAAGCCCACCACCACCACCCAGCCTGTCGGCAAGGACACCAGCTTCGAGCTGCGCACCTTCGTGTTCGTGGATCAGCTGCAGCCCCAGCTGGCGCAGTTCGTGGCCAAGGACAACCGGGTCTACGATCCGAGTGAGTACGACGCCGCGATCATGCTGGAGCTGGCGCCGGCCATGGAGATCCACCGCATGATCGACCTGGCGCTCAAGAGCACCAAGGTGCGCCTGGGCTCCGTGGTCACCGAGCGGCACTTCGGCCTGATGCAGATCCAGCACAAGGACCAGGGCGAGGTCATCGAAGCCGGCGAGGCCGTGCTGCGCCAGACCGGCCTCACCAAGTTCGACCGGGCGCGCATCAAGATCGCCACCAACATGATCATCCGCGGCATCGAGCAGGACCACGCCATCTACTTCACCGGCACCTCCAAGGGCTACATGGTGCTGGCCAACGAGTCCGTGTTCATCCTCGAGATCGTGCCGGCCGCCTACCTCATCGTGGCCGCCAACGAGGCCCTCAAGGCCGCCAACATCAAGCTCATCACCATCCGCCCCTTCGGCGCCACCGGTCGCCTGGTGATGTCCGGCGCCGAGTCCGAGATCGACTCCGCCGCCGAAGCCGCGCTGGGCATCCTCGATCGCCTCAACCAGGAGCTGGACGCCGGCCCCGAAGCGGGCGCGGCGCGCGACGAGTCCAAGTACTCGCGCTAGGACCCCTCCCAGGCGGCACGCCCTTGCTCCTCCCCACCAGCCGCTGCACGCCGCCGGCGCTGTGCTGCGTCCTGCTGCTGGTCCCCAGCGCCGCCAGCTCCCTGCCGCTCACCGCAGGCGAACAGATCCAGCTGGGCCTGCTGCTGCAGCCGGCGCTGCTCGTCCAGCGGTCCGACTCGGGCAGCCCCACCTTCGATCCCCACCTGCAGCGCGCTCTGGCGCAGCTGTGGGGCTCCCGGAGCGAGCTCTCGTTCTACTCCCAGGCTGGCGTCACGGATCTCGGCCTGCAGGCTGACTGGACCCCAGCCCTCTCGCTGCTGGACGCCTGGGTGGAGTGGTCGCCGGGCGAGCGGCTCCAGATCGACGCCGGCCTGTTCCTGCCCCCCTGGGCCCACCACGCCATGCAGCACGACGGCAGCCGGCTGCTGCCCCTGGACCACGATGAGCTGCTGTCCTACCCCGCAGGCCCGGCCCTGCGCGATCTGGGCCTCCAGGCCAGAGGCCGCCTGCTGGGGGGTCGCCTGGAGTACCGTCTGGCAGGCAGCAACGGTGTGCAGGTGGCCCAGGGCCACGAGCTCACCGACTACGACGGCGACGGCGAGCCCGATCCCGGGCCGCTCAACCCCGACGATCTGCCCCGGGTCACCGCCCGCCTGGCGTGGAGCTTCTTCGAGCCATCCACCTCCTCTGGGGCGGTGAACGGCTGGTACCACGGCCGACAGCTCGCGCTGGGCAGCCAGGGCCTCACCAGCCCCGCCAGGCTGCTGAGCGCCGGCGTCGCCGTGGATCACCAGCAAGACGCCCTGTACGTGGAGCAGCGCGACCACACGGGCAGCGTCTCCAGCGCCACGCGGGCCGACTACACAGCGCTGACGGGCGACCTCCACGCCGATCTGCCCCTCCGAGGCGGCCAGCGCTCCCTCAACCTGCTGGTGGCCGGCTTCTGGTATCCTCTCGACGACCATCCAGAAGCGGGCACAGGCCTGCTGGCCGAGGCAGGCTATCGCATGGGCCGCTGGCAGCCCCTGTTCAGCTACAAGCTGCGCGACGCGGACACACGCGATTCATACGACCACGCGTCGGGGTGGCTCGGCGTCGACTACTGGCCCCAAGGTCCGAGCGGCAGGGTCAGCCTGCTGCTGGGCGCCATCCGCGAGGGTGGAGGCACGGCTCTTCAACCCGAAGGGCGCCTGCAAGCACAGCTCTGGTTCTAGGAAGGCAGCATGGCGGTCCAGACCCACGGTGACGAAGGGCGCGTGGCTCGCATGGTGGATCACGTCCTGCTGCGCGCCTACAAAGAGCGCGCCAGCGACGTGCACTTCGAGCCCCTGGCCTCCACCTTCCGGGTGCGCTTCCGCATCGACGGAGTGCTCCAGGAGCACAAGTCCATCCCCGACTCCTACCGGCTGCACGTGGTGAACCGGCTCAAGATCAGGGCCAACCTCGACATCTCCGAGAAGCGCGTGCCCCAGGACGGCGGCTTCGTCCAGCTCGTCGAGGGCACGCAGGTGAGCTTCCGTCTGTCCACCTTCCCCGCTCACCGGGGCGAGAAGGTCGTGGTGCGCATCCTCTCCAACGTGGCCTCGCTCGAGCTCCGAGAGCTCGGCATGCCCGACAGCACCGCCACCCGGCTGGAGCAGATCCTCTCGCAGGGCCAGGGCATGGTGCTGGTCACCGGACCCACCGGCAGCGGCAAGACCTCCACGCTGTACGCCCTGCTGCGCCACCTGGAGTCCCCCGAGCGCAACATCGTCACCCTCGAAGACCCCATCGAGTTCCGCTTCCACCACATCACCCAGGGGCAGACCAATCCCCGGGTGGGCTTCACCTTTGGCGCCGGGCTGCGGGCGATCCTGCGCCAGGACCCGGACATCATCATGGTGGGGGAGATGCGCGACGAGGAGACCGCCGACACGGCGCTCAAGGCCGCGCTCACCGGCCACCTGGTGCTCTCCTCGCTGCACACCAGCAGCGCGGTCGAGACCGTGATCCGCCTCTTCGACATGAGGGTGGAGCGCTACGTGGTGGCCTCGGCGCTCACGGCGCTGGTGGGGCAGCGGCTGGTGCGCCTGCTCTGCGAGCACTGCCGCGAGCCTCAGCCCATCGACGCCGCCATGCGCAAGCGGCTCTTCGCACCTCCCAACGTCACGCAGATCTTCCGCGAAAAAGGCTGCCACCTGTGCAACCACAGTGGCTTCAAGGGACGCACCGGGCTGTACGAGCTGGTGGAGTTCGACGAGAGCTTCGCCGACCTGATCAAGGACGAGGCCACCACCCGCCAGAGCCTGCGAGACGAGATGGTGCGGCGCGGCGTCGAGAGCATCCTGCAGGCCGGGCACAACCTGGTGTCCACCGGCCGCACCAGCCTCAAAGAGGTGGTCCGGGTCACCTGACCCCCACCCATCAACCTCCTTCCGCGACCTCGACCTGGAGACGACATGCAGCCACCCGGTGGAAAGCCCTGGCTCCTCTACGGCCTCCTCGGCGCGAGCCTGGCCATGAACCTCGTCATGGCCCTCCGCTGGCCCGACGCCTCCGAGGCACCCTGTGCCCAGCCCGAGGCGGCCACAGCGGACGCTCCACCCGCCGGCCCGACCGCAGAGGCTCCGGATCCCGATCCCGCAGCCTCCGCGCCGGCCGAGCCCGCAACAGAAGATGCCGCTGCTGACGCAGGCTACGCCCTGGTCCAGGGCACCGTCGAGTCCAACCTGGCCCGCACCTTCCAGGATCTGCTGGTGGACGACGCCGACGCCATCGCCGCGGTCTTCACGCGCCAGTTCGTGTGGGATCTCGACATGCGCCGCGACCTGCAGAGGGGCGACGCCATCACCGCCCTCTACAGCATCGACGAGCAGGGTGAGATCCACATGCCCCTGGCCTGGTTCGACTCCCACAAGCTCGGACGCCACCTCAAGGCCTACCGCTTTCTGGCCCCCGGCGACGCCGAGCCCAGCTTCTACTTCCCCGACGGCACCGAGGTCCCCCAGCGGCTCAAGGACGGCCCCATCGACGACTACGTCCAGATCACCGCGCTGCTGGACGAGCGGCGCGGCCACGAGGGCTGGGACTTCAAGGCCCCGGTGGGCACCCCGGTGCACTCGCCTCGCGCCGGTCGCGTGGAGCGCGCCAACTGGAACCACGCCGCGAACGGCAACTGCCTCGAGATCATCCAGGACGACGGCGTGCACGCCCTCTACCTGCACCTGTCCAAGAACCTGGTGAAGCCGGGCGACAGGGTGGCGGCGGGCGACACCATCGCCGAGGTGGGCAACACGGGCCGCTCCACCTCCGCCCACCTGCACTACCAGCTCGAAAAGCGCGGCGAGGTCCTCGACCCGGGCCAGCACCACGGCACGCTGCGCCGCAGGCTGCCCGCCGAGGCCATGCCCGCCTTCGAAGCCGAGATGGCCCGGCTCGACGCGCTGGTGGGAGGATAGGAGCTACTCGCGGCGCCGGCGCAGCACGACGGCGCCAGCCACGGCCAGCAGCAAGAGGCTCCGCCAGGGGACCGTGGCGGGCAGGCGCAGCTCGCTGCTGGAGGAGCAGGAGCTGCCCCCGCAGCCACCGCCCTTGTCGCTGCAGCCGCTGCTCTTGTCGTCGCAGCCGCCGCAGCCGCCCGACTTGTCGTCACAGCCCAGCTCGCCCAGGTCGATCCCCACGGTGCCGGTGTCGCCTTCGCCGCAGCCCAGGCTGCCCCCGGAGCAGCCACCGATGTCGAGGGGCTGGACCTCGGAGCTGTCCACCAGCAGGTACATGCCCTGCCAGGCGTCGTCCTCAGTGGGGATCCAGAACACGGCCCCCACGCCGATGCCGTACAGATCGGGCAGCCCGTAGGGCGTGATGAGATCATCGGGCAGGAACATGCCGATGACCATCTCCACCAGCTCCGTGAAGTTGTCGGAGAAGCCCTCGGACAGCAGATCGTTGTAGGTCTCGTGGTAGCTGAAGGTGGCGGGGTCGAGGTAGAGCACCGGCGTGATGGCGTCGCTGTCGACCTCGACCGACACGCCCACCTCGGCGTCGACGCCCACCCGGAAGATGCGCGCCTCGCGCTGGTCGAGGGAGACCAGCAGGTTGAGCCCCAGGTCTTCGATGGCCACCGCCAGCGGCGGCTCGTCGTGGGAGAAGATCGCCAGGGGCTGGCCCTCGGGCCGCACCGAGATGGTGGCGGGTTGAGCCTCGGGGAACAGCGCGGCGAAGCTGTCGCCGAAGAAGCTCTCCAGCAGGCTGGTCTGCAGATCGGCGCCCGCCAGATCGGACAGCTCGATGCACAGCCCGCCGCTGGCCCACAGACCCCACAGCAGGTGATCGATGAAGTCGCGGCTGAGCACCACCCCGGCGTCGTACTCCAGGTCGGTGCCTGGGGCCGTGGTGGCCAGCTCAGGCCACTCATCGTCGCTGAAGGGCGAGCCATCCAGGGCATCGACACAGGCGCTGGTGCCCTCGGCGTCGATGGTGGCCCCCAGCCCCAGGATGACGCCGTTGTCACCGAACTCCACCCGCGTGGGGTAGAGGTACAGCTGCATGGGGAACTCCCCCAGCGCCAGCTCGGTGTCGAAGCTCAGGCCGTTCAGCCCGTCCTCGAGCGCCTCTTCGATGGTGGGCCCCAGGTCCACCAGCTCGGGCTCGATGAAGCTCAGCAGCAGGTTGCTGATGGCCTCGGGATCCTGGCCGAGCAGGGTGCCGATGACGCTGGCCAGGGTGCAGTCGGACAGCGGGTTGCCGATGGGCGAGATGGCCACCTCGAGCTCGTCCACCAGCACGTCGAACACGCCGGCGTCTTCGCTGATCTGCAGGCCCAGGTGGGCCGACAGGGCGGTGGTGGGCAGCTCCAGCTGGCAGGCCTCGTCGAGATCGGTGAGCACCGAGCAGTCGCCCGCCACGTAGAAGGTGGAGGCTGAGGAGCCCAGGGTGCCGTAGAGGGTGAGGTCGAGCCGGCCCTCGGAGGCGACGATCTGCACGTCATCGGCCGAGATGGTGACGTTCAGCTCGGCGAGCTCGTAGACCAGCGGCTGCGCGTCCTCCTCGGAGCAGTACACCTCACCGCTGATGTCCTCCACCGGGAAGCTGGTGGGCACCAGGCCCTCCAGCGCGTCGCCGATGTGCTCGAGGCCCGCGGCGGTGAGGTGCACCGCAGCGGCCCGCTCCACGGGCTCGCCGAAGTACTGGCCCGCGCCCGCGGGCGCCGCCAGCAGACAGGTGGCGAGGAGGGTGAAGGCTGCGCGCATCGGGGTGTCCATGGCCGCCACCTTACCACCGCCCCAAGCTGCCTGTCTGGCCACGGCGCCTCCCATGGACCCGAGTGGCGAGGGCCGGCGTTCCGGCCACCCTCCACGACGGTGGGCAGGGTGCGTGCCCGCCCGCCCCCACACCGGTAGAGCCGACCACCTGCCCTCACCTGGCGCAATCGTTACAATGGCGCCATGGGCAACGAGGCCGCCAGCACGCCGACCGCGCCGCACCCTCCGGCGACGGAGCCCGAGGCCGCCCGGCTGCCCGCCTGGCTGGCCCCCCTGGTCTACGGGCTGGCCACCGTCGTCGTCACCTGGCCCCTGGCCATCGCCCCGCACCTGCTGATGGTGGATGGGCGCTTCCAGTGGGGTCAGGTCTGGGGCACCGGCCTGGTCACCCAGGCCCTGTCCGCCCTGTCGCTGCCCCCCACCACCACCGACTGGCTCAACTACCCCGTGGGAGGCGGCGTCGTGCTCATGGGCTGGTCCATCCACCTGCTGGCCAGCCTGCTCGACCAGCTGCTGCCCTTGCTGGCGGCCTTCAACCTGGCCTTCATGCTGCACCTGTGGGCGGCTCCCTGGATGGCCTACCTGCTGCTACGCCGGCTCACCGGCCACGAGCTGGGCTCCCTGGTGGGCGGGGTGATCTTCGGCTTCGGGCCCTGCGCCCTCTGGGCGCTCGAGCTCGGGCAGATCGACCAGGCGAGCCACCTGTGGATCCCGGCCTTCCTGCTGGCCCACCTGCTGTGGCTGGAGCGCCCCTCCATCGCGCGGGGCCTGGGCCTGCTGCTCAGCTGCACCGCCCTGCTCTTCTCCCATCCCTACGGGGCCCTGGCTGTCTGTCCGCTGCTGGTCCTGCTGGTGCTCGCTCGGCTCGCTGTCTCCCGCAGGCGGGGCCGCGATCTGCTGCTGCTGGCGCTGAGCGCGATCCTCTGTGTGCCCCCCCTGCTGGCGGCCGCCAGCTACTTCGGCGCGGCCGAGGCCAGCCTGCTGGCGCCGCCCATGGTCCACGCACCGGCGGAGCCCTCCGTCGGCCTGGTGCCCATCCCCACCGCCCTGTTCGGCCTGGGCGACGCCCTGCCCCGCCACTTCGAGGATCGCGGCGCGGTGACCTACGCGGTGGGGCTCTTCCCCCTGCTGCTGGCCCTCGTCGCGCTGGTCGGTGGGCGCTGGAAGAGGGCCCTGTTCTGGCTGCTGGCCTGGCTGGCGCTGCTGTCCCTCGCCCTGGGCAAGTGGGTCGACCTGGGAACGCTGCGCCTGCCCCTGCCCTTCTACCTGCTGAGCAAGCTCTTTCCACCCTACCGCAAGATCCGGTTCGCCTACCGACTGGCCATCGTGGCGCGGCTGGCGCTGGCCGCCCTCGCGGCCCTGGGCGTCGCCACCATCATCAAAGGACGTCCGCGCCGGCTGGGCGTCGCTGTGGCCGTCTCCCTCTGCCTGCTGTGCCTGGCCGAGGCCTACTGGCCAGGCCCCCACGCCTCGGTGCCCCTGCCCATGGCGCGCGCTCGGCTGCCCGCGGTCTACGGCGAGCTGGCCGGGGATCCCGACGCCGAGGCCTTGCTGGAGTTTCCGCTGCAGCTCGACATGAGCTTCCGGCCCCTGGGCGAGCTCAACCAGCGGCTGATGTACTACCAGGCCCTGCACCAGCGGCCGCTGGGCATGATCGACAAGGACAACCTCCGGCGCGCCCAGGCCATGCGCGAGCAGGCCATGCAGACCCTGGGCCGTATCTGCGTGCAGGAGCCCTGCGAAGCGGGACCCAACGAAGCGCTCTCCGCCCAGCGGCTGCGCGGCTTCGGCTTCTCCCACCTGGTCTTCCACCTGGGCTGGCTGCAGCCCGAGGCCCAGCGCCGCTGCGTGGACTACCTGGACGCGCTGCTCGCCAGGGTCGAAGACGGGGACGAGACCACGATCCTCTACAGCCTGGGCCCAGCCCAGCCCCGGGAGCCCCCCAGGATCTGGCCCCGCGCGCCGCCACCGCCCCAGCCGCCACCCTCTGGCTCAGCGGAGCAGGATCAGCCACCCACCCTGTAGAGCCAGGCCCACACCCCAGCCGCATCTTCCAGGCGGCCCACCTCCTCCACCTCCAGCCCCGCCTGGGCGGCGGCCGCCAGCAGCTGGTCCGGGCTGGGGGTCAGGTCGTAGATGCGCGCGGCGCTGGCGCGCACCACCAGGTAGTGGCCGCCCTCCGCCGCGCGCAGCAGGTCCACCAGCAGGGCCTGGCGATCGCGGCGGCGGCTGGCTGCACCCCAGGCGTGGGCCAGCTGGATGCCAGGCGCCCGCAGCTCGAAGACGCCGTAGAGGTCGTAGTCGCTGGTCCACAGCCGCTGCACTGAGCTCTGTTCCAGCAGCCGCTCCAGCTGGAGCTGGCCACGCTCCGTCACCGCGCGGGCGGGCAGCTCCGCCACCAGCCCCGGCGTGCGCAGGACGCTGGCGATCCCCGGCAGCACCAGGGGCAGACACAGACCCAGCGCCAGCACCCACCGCCCGACGCTGCGCGGCGGTGCGAACCTGGCGGCCAGCCGCTCGCAGGCGAGGCCCGCCAGGAGCGCCATGGTGGGCAGGGCCTGCGCCAGGTGATGCAGGTCGCGGTTGGCCAGCCACAGCAGGAGCAGCTGGAGAGGGGCGGCCAGGGACAGGAAGCGCAGCAGCGCCTCCTGGGGCTCGCGCGCTGCCTCGCGCCAGGGCCGGCCACGCCAGGCCACGAGCACCCCTGCCAGGACCACGGACCACCCCAGGCAGCGCAGCCAGGCCCAACCCCAGCCGGGCTCTGCCGCTCCCAGCGCCGAGGGGAACCACTGCAGCGGCTCCAGCAGGAAATAGGAGAGGCTCGCCGGCATCTCGCGGGCGGCCTCTCCCCCGCCGCTCGCCAGCGAGCGCAGGCCGTGCACCAGCCGGCTCCACTGCATGGCCAGGCCATCGTGGCTCCACACCCGCGGCCCGGCAGGCAGCGCGAGGCGGTGCAGGCCCGCCAGCAGCAGGGGCGCACAGCCCAGCAGCACCAGGCCCAAGCGAGGCGCGACGCGCGCGCCTCGTCGCTCAGCCCCGGGGGGACGGTCCCAGCGCGTGATGAGGGCGGCGATCAGCAGCGCCACCGCGCTGGCGACGAAGGTGGCCTTGGCCAGCAGACCGAGGGCCAGCCCCCCCGCCACCAGCAGATCCCAGCGCCTCCCCGGCGACCAGCGCTGCCCCCAGAGCCCCCAGATCAACAGCAGGACCGAGGCCAGCAGCAGCAGCTCGGTGCCGCCCAGCACCTGGCGGTAGAAGACGAAGGCCCAGTCCGCGGCCAGCAGCAGCAGGGCCACGCCGGGGGCATCGGGCCAGCCGTGCCGCCGCAAAAAGCGCGCCAGCAACAACAACAGGCCCGCCCCCAGCCCCAGGTGCAGGATGGCCACGGCCCGGGCGGACCCGGTGAGGCCGTGCAGCAGGCGCGCCGGCCAGTCGGCAAGGCCGCCGGTGTAGCTGTTCACGGCGAGGGGCAACCACACGGTCCCCAGCTGGAGCCGCTCCAGCGGTCGGGTCTGGCTGGCCAGCAGTGGCCCCCAGCGGCTCCCGGCGTTGGGGAGCAGCGGCGGGGTGCTCCAGGTGGGGCTGCCCGCTTCCAGATCCACCGCCACCGCGGGCGGCGGGCCCCAGGTCCACGCGGCCGCCACCTCACCCACGACACCCATGCCCGTCGGGACGAGCACCAGCAGCAGGTAGATGACCAGCGCCAGGGGCAGCGCGCTGGGGCGGCGGAGCAGGGAGCGCATCGAACACCCGCGGTGGTAGCGGGCACAAGCCTACCCCATCAGCCGGGCTGTTCTCCGCTGGCCAGCGCCAGCAGGGCGCTGCGCACCGCGCGATAGGACCAGGGGTGCAGCTTCTGGACCGCCCGGGCATGGCCTCGGGGGAGATCCAGCTCGTCGCAGACCCGCTGGGCGAAGCGCAGCCGGCCGCCCGCCACGGGGAAGCGCAGCGTGAGCGTGGCCCGCTGCTCGGGGGGGACGGCGTCCATGAGCAGCCCCAGGGAGCCGTCGGCCAGCAGGCCTTCCACCAACACGGTGTGCAGGCCCGCCTCCACTCGCAGACGGATCAGCTCCACCACGGTGGCAGCGGCACCAGGTCGATCCGCGAGGAACACCGGACCATCGATGACCAGGGCGGGCACGGTGAGCAGCGCCTTGGACCACCGACTCTGCCGGATGCGCCAGACCATGGCGGCGTGCAGCCCGCGATCGTCCAGGCTGCGGGCCTTGTCGCCCGCGATGGCCCTGGCCACCGAGCTCTTGCCCACGCCCAGGGGTCCGCAGACCACCACGACGGGCCGCTCCCGCAGCGCTCGGGGCAGCGGGCGCCGCCCCAGGTACTCACCCGAGGTGCCGGTGAGCATCGCGCTGCGGATCGGACCGCGCGCGCACCGCTTGTGCCCCGGAGGCCGACCAGCAGCTACGGTCACTCCTTCTCCTGCCCCTCGCCGTGAGCCTCGAAGGTGGTTCACCGCGAGGGTAGCACGGGGAGCGAGCCGAGATCACACCAGGTAGCTCCTGGCGATCACCAGCCGCTGGATCTCGCTGGTGCCTTCGTACAGGGTGGTGATGCGAGCATCGCGGTACAGACGCTCTACCTCGTACTCCTTGCTGTACCCGTAGCCACCGTGGACCTGCAGCGCTTCGTAGGCACAGAAGTTGGCGGTCTCGGAGGCGAAGAGCTTGGCCATGGCGCACTCGCGGCCATGGGGCTGCTTGGCATCGCGCAGGGAAGCCGCCCGCTTGATGAGCAGCTCCGAAGCGTCGATGCGGGTGGACATGTCGGCGATCTTCCACTGGATGGCCTGCAGGGCCGCGATGGGCTTGCCGAAGGCCGTGCGCTCCTGGGCGTACTGCACGGCCAGGTCGCGGGCTCGGCGCGCGATGCCCAGGGACTGGGCGGCGATGCCGATGCGGCCGCCGTCGAGGGTGGCCATGGCGATGTGGAAGCCCTTGTTCTCCTCGCCCAGCAGCTGCTCGGGACCCACCACCAGGTCTTCGAAGACCAGCTCGGAGGTGCCGCTGCCGCAGATGCCCAGCTTCTCCTCCACCTTGCCCACGTTGTAGCCAGGCATGCCCTTTTCGAGGATGAAGGCGTTGATGGCGCGGTGCCGCCGGGAGGGATCGGTGGAGGCATAGGCCACCGCCACCTCGGCCTGGGGACCACTGGTGATCCACATCTTGGTGCCGTCGAGCTTCCAGTCTCCGTCGGCCAGCTTCTCGCAGCGGCAGCGCAGCGCAGCGGCATCGGAGCCGGCAGCGGGCTCGGTGAGGGCGTAGCAGCCGATCTTGCGCGCCGAGGCCAGGTCGGGCAGGTACCTGCGCCTCTGCTCCTCGGTGCCGTGCACGAGGATGGGGTGGCAGGCCAGGGAGTTGTTCACCGACATGACCACGCCCACCGAGGCGTCGGCGTAGGAGATCTCGGCCAGGGACATGGCGTAGGTGAGGTTGTCGAGGCCGAAGCCGCCGTACTCCTCCGGGATCATCATGCCCATGAAACCCATCTCACCCAGCTGGCGGATGAGCTGCTCGGGGTACTCGTGGCTCTCGTCGCGCTCGGCCGCGCCCGGGTGGATCTCGCCCATGGCGAAGTCGCGGGCCAGATCGACGATCAGCCTGGTTTCCTCTGGGAGCTGGAACATGGTGCACCTCTGGTATTCGAAACGGGAGAGAGAAACGGACTAGATGAGCTAGAACCCTTCGAAGCGGGCCTTGCGCTTGTCGAGGAAGGCCTGCATGCCCTCGGCCTGGTCGTCGGTGGACATGCACATGGCGAAGAGGCTGCGCTCCGCCGCCAGGGCCACGGGCATGGCCGAGTCGGCGTTCTCGTTGATGGCGCGCTTGGCCAGCCGCACGGCCACCGGCCCCACGCGGGCGATGCGGGTGGCCAGCTCCATGGCCGCCTCGATGACGGGGGTGCCCTCGGGAGCCACCCGCAGAGCCAGCCCGATCTCCACGGCTTCGGTGGCGGAGATGTTGCGGCCGGTGAAGATGATCTCGCGGGCGCGCATGGGGCCCACCAGGCGTGCCAGGCGCTGGGTGCCCCCGAAGCCCGGGATCACCCCCAGGTTCACCTCGGGCTGCCCGAAGACCGCGTTGGAGGAGCAGAGCACCAGGTCACAGGCCATGGCCAGCTCCGTGCCGCCACCCAGGGCGAAGCCGTTGACCGCGGCTATCACGGGCGCGGGGAAGTGCTCGATGCCGTTGAGCACCTCCTGACCCTGCAGCGAGAAGTCCTCGGCCTCGATGCTCGTCATCTCGGCCATCTCGGCGATGTCAGCGCCCGCGATGAAGGCCTTGTCGCCGGAGCCGGTGATGATCAGCACCCGCAGCTCCTCGTAGGAGGCGGCCTCGCCCAGGGCGTCGGCCAGCTCGTCGAGGGTCTCGGTGTTGAGCGCGTTGAGCGCCGCGGGGCGGTCGATGGTGATCACCGCCGCCAGCCCGCGGAACTCCAGAGAGATGTTTTCATAGGTGCTGGTCATGCCGACTCCCGAGCGAAGGCTAGTAGGTGTAGAAGCCGCGGCCGGTCTTGCGGCCCAGCCAGCCGGCCTCCACGTGCTTGACCAGCAAGGGGCAGGGGCGGTACTTGCTGTCGCCCAGGCCGCTGTGCAGCACGTTCATGATGGCCAGGCAGGTGTCGAGGCCGATGAAGTCGGCCAGCTGCAGTGGACCCATGGGCACGTTGGTGCCCAGCTTCATGGCGGCGTCGATGTCCTGCACGGTGCCGATGGACTCGTACAGGGCATACGCGGCCTCGTTGATGTAGGGCATGAGCACGCGGTTGACGATGAAGCCCGGCATGTCGCGGCCGTCCACCGTGGTCTTGCCCATGGCCACGGCGGCGGCCACGGTGGCGTCGTAGGTGTCCTGGCTGGTGGCCAGGCCGCGGATGATCTCCACCAGCTTCATGACCGGGACCGGGTTCATGAAGTGCATGCCGATGACCTTGTCGGGTCGATCGGTGTGCGCTGCGATGGCGGTGATGCTGATGGAGGACGTGTTGCTGGCCAGGATGCCGCCCGCCGGCACGATGCGGGACAGCTCCTCGAAGATGCTGAACTTGAGGTCCACCCGCTCGGTGGCCGCCTCGACCACCAGCTGGCAGGAGTCCAGACTCGCCGTGCTGGAGTCGAAGCGGATGCGGCCGAAGATCTCATCGGCGGCTGGCGCGGTGAGGCGCTCCTTCTTGACCTGGCGGCCCAGGTTCTTCCGGATCACCGCCGCGGCCTTGTCGAGCGCCTCCGGGAACAGGTCGGTGCAGGTGACCTGGTAGCCGGCCTGCGCGGCTACATGCGCGATGCCGTTGCCCATCTGCCCGGCGCCAACGACGCCGATGTGGTGGATCTCGTTCATGCTCGCTCCCTGCGTTCGAGTGCTTGCTGGAGGTCAGCCCCCCGGGGTTGGGGGTGGCCCGCCACCCGGCCGGGGCAGCGAGCCATGGGAAGAAGGGCCGTAGGGATAACCGGCCCCCCCCGCGGGAACAAGGAGCGCGACGGGTCACTATGATTTCATGTTATCTCTTTTTCTACGCTGGTTTTTGCCGCCCTCCACTGCAGCATCGACCGCTTCCATGGCGCCCGTCATTACCTGGTTTCCACGCGCCGCTCGCGGCGATAGAGCCA
Organism: uncultured Enterobacterales bacterium; assembly: GCA_964512185.1. Taxonomy (GTDB): domain Bacteria; phylum Myxococcota_A; class UBA796; order UBA796; family JAFGLY01; genus CAZEJJ01. The sequence continues at coordinate 17,546 of CAZEJJ010000001.1, forward strand.
GGGACAGGTTCCTCCTCCGGAGCCGGGAGCCCGCAGCTTGAGCACCTTCGATCTTCGCTCCTACCATCCGCCCCCCTGGCTGCCCCTGGACCCCGATCCTCCAGGGCGATCCACGGTGCTGCTGCGGCTGTGCACCCTGCTCTCCCATCCCCAGGCCATGGTCTCCCTGCTGGCCCCCCCCGGCACGGGCGGCACCACGGTGGCGGGCGCCGTTGCTACACGCATGTCGCGTCGGCTGCCCGTGTGTGTCACGCGGCTGGTGGGCGACGGCTCCGTGCCCCAGCTCTTCCACATCATCGGACACGCCCTGGGCTCCCCCTTTCCGCGCGATCAGGCGGCGGTCTGCGAGGCACTGCGTGAGGCAGGCCCCACGCTCCTGGTGCTGGACGACGCCGACACCCCGGCCACGCGCACGGTGGTGGAGCGCCTGGCAGCGGTGGCCCCCGAGGCCCGGTTCCTGGCGGTCGGGCGTGCACCCGCCCTGGACGGCAGCACGCTGCACCTCGCCCCGCTCTCGGATCCCGACGGCGCCGCGGGCCCCTTCCCCCATCTCGAAGATCCCACCATCACGGGCATCGCCGGCTGCCTGCTGCTCAAGGAGCTCGCGCGCCAGCAGCTGGGCACCGCAGAAGATCCCTGGTCCTTCCTGGACGGACTCCCCGACGGAGCCGACCTGCTGGCCGCCTTCCCGGCCGGCATCCCTGGCAGACCACCCACGGGCCTGCCGGCCATCCTGCTGCTCCCCGGGCCGACCCACCACTGCATGCTGCGGCGCTCGGTGGCCGAGGCCCTCACGGCGCGCAGGCAGCGCGAGCCCCAGGATCTCGCCATGGGCTTGCTGCCTCGCTGCGGCCACCTGCTGAGGGTGGCGGAGGAGCCGGCCCTGGCCACCTCACCCGACCCGCGCGATCTCGAGGTGGTGCACTTCATCGCCACCCACCACCCCGATCCCGGCGAGGCAGCCCGTGCCGCCGCCGCGTGGTCGCGCTTCCAGGTGGTGGCGGGGCAGACCTCGGGCGCCCGCGTGTGGCAGGACGAATCCAGGGAGCGCCCCAAGGGCGGACGCTTCGCGGCGCTGCTGGCCTGGGCCGAGGGCGACGCCCTGCTGGCCGACGGCGAGCTGGGAGACGCCCAGGTGGCCTACGAGTTCGCCGCCACCCAGCTGCGACACGCTGGAGACGCCCGGCTGCTGGCCGAGCTGCACCTGCGCTGCTCCGACCTGCTGCACGGAAGGGGCGCCTTGAGCTCCTCGGAAGAGCAGTCCCTGAACGCCAGCGAGCTCTACTCCAGCCTGGCCGATCCCGTCGGCCAGGCGCTGGCTCTGCGAGCACAGGCCGGCGTGGCGCAGGCCCGCGGCCAGCTGGACAGGGCGGAACAGCTCCTGGCCAGGGCACAGGAGCTGGCCTCGAGACAGCTCGATGTGGGCGCCCTCCCCTGCTCCCTGTACCTCGCGCGCGCCGGCCTGGCCCTGGCACGCCGCAGGGCCGACGACGCAGAGGAGCAGCTGTGGCACGCCCGCACAGCGGTCGCTGGACATCCGCTGCTGCGCGCCAACCGCGAGCGGCTGCTGGGCAGCCTCGCGCTGCAGCGCGGCGAGCTGGAGGAAGCCGAGCGCCACCTGGCCGGCGCCATCGAGTGGTTCGCCAAGGCCGGGGAGCGCACCGCCCTGGCCAGCTCGCTGCGCCTGATGGGCGACGTGGCCGCGCTGCGTGGCCGACCACTGGCCGCCGATGCGCGCTACCAGCAGGCCACGCGCGAGCAGGTCCGGGCCGGAGACCTGCGCGGCCTGGCACGCACCCTCGCCCATCGGGCCTCCCTGGAGCGCGAGCTGGGCAGCCCGGAGGCGGCCGAGGAGCTGGAATCCCTGTGCGCCGAGCTGGAGTCCCTCGCCCCCCCTGGATGAACTCAACCGCGAGCGATAGTCTCTGCCTGGCCGCCCCACGCGGCTCCACCGTCGAACCTGGGAGAACAACCCCATGTACCGCGCCACGGCCTCGCTGGGCCTCCTCACCGCGCTGGTCGGCTGCAAGGGCCGGGTGAGCATCGAGTACCTCAAGCCCGCCCGGGTCACCATCGCCCCCCAGGTCCAGATCCTGGCTCCTGTGGATCGGGCGGCAGCCAACCTCAGCGCCGAGTCGCTGCATGGCCTGGTCCAACAGCTCGCCAGCTCCCCGCGCTTCCAGCTGGTGGATCCCGAGCAGGCGCGCGTGGCCTACAGCCGGCAGAGCTCGCTGGTGGGGGCGCCCCTTTCCCAGGGAGCCGCCGAGGGCATCTGCGAGTTCACCGGTGCCCAGGGCATCGTCACCGTCGAAGCGGTGCGAGCCGAGCCCAGCTGGTCCGACAGCAGCAAGCAGGTGGAGAACATCCGCACCGAGGAGTACACCGAGGACGGTGAGACCAGGGTGCGCGAGGTGCGCGAAGAGTACCAGCTCGCGGTGGCCACCCTCACGCTGGACTACCACAGCCTGTGGACCACCTACGACTGCCTCGGACGCATCCTCGATGCCCACGAGCTCGCTTCGGTGCAGGTGGCGGTGGGCGAAGGCGCCACCCCCGCGCTGGCCCGCGCGGCCATCAGCGACCAGGGCGGCCTGCACTTCGCCGCCGCCGAAGACGTGGCCCAGCGCTACGCGCGCCGCATCTCGCCCTCCCACACCCAGGTGAACCGCAGCTACTACAGGGGCGGCAGCTCGTCCATCCGTGCCGGCGTACAGGGCCTGGCAGCCGGTGACTGGGAGCGCGCCCGCGAGCACTGGACCCTGGCCGCCGACGAGTCCCAGGGCAAAACCAGGGGCAAGGCCCTGTACAACCTGGCCGTGGCCGCCGAAGCCCTGGGCGAGCTCAGCACCGCGCTCGAGCGAGCCGAGGCCGCCGACCAGCTGCTCGATTCGGGCGCCAGCGCCCAGTACGTGGCCGACCTCCAGCAGCGCATCGCCCGCGAGAAGAAGCTGGAGCGCCAGCTGGGGGGCTGAGCCGCTCCGGTCGAGGCTCCAATCCCGCCTCGCCAGGCGAGGCTCTAATCCCAGATCACCTCGGTGTGGGCGCTGGAGAGGCGCACGCGGCCGACGTAGTCCGAGTTGGTGATGGGCCACAGCGCGAAGGCCCGGCGGTCCAGCTCGTCCCAGCCGCCGCCGGTGCTGCCGGCGTCGTACCAGAAGGTGCTCGGGCGCCCGGGCAGCTCGAAGTACTGCTCCTCGTCGCCATCGCGGTCGAGGTCGCCGCTGGCACGCAGCACGCCGTCGCGCACCGTCGCGTAGTAGCGATCGCCGTCGGTCACCGGCGAGACCCCCGACATGATGGTGAAGCTGATGGCCCCCTCGTCGCTCACATAGCGCTGGTCGTTCAGGGCCATGCCCTCTTGCAGCTCCGACAGGTCGCCTTCAACCCACCAGGCCTGCTCCACGCCGTCGTAGAGCAGCTGCCACTCCTCGGAGCGCGCGACGCCCGCGCAGGAGCTGACGGCGATGCGGCGCTCGGTGGCCTCGTCTTCCCAGATGTAGGGATCGGAGGCTTCACCGTAGTCGGCGAAGGAGAAGGAGTCGGAGTCGCTCTCCAGGCTGCGGGGGCCCGACTCGTCCTGGGCCAGGCAGCCGCTGGCGGCTTCGATCTGCACCATGTGTCCCGAGAACAGCGAGACCACCACCACCGGCTCCACAGCTCGCGCACCGAACTCGGTGGTCTGCTGCAGCTGCACCGGGAAGGGAGCCGCCGCCAGGCCCACCACGGGCGTGCCCAGATCCAGGCCCACCGGCTCGTCGGTGTAGGGGTTGACGTTGACGAAGCTGCTGGAGGACAGGTCGTAGAGGTCCACCCGGTTCAGGCCCACCGGCGCCATGGCCAGGCGCTCGCCGAGCTCGGTCTCCACGAAGGCCAGGTCGATGAGCGGAGCGGGGGCGGGGATGGAGCTCAGCGTGGACGCCAGGGGGTCGTCGGCGTCGAAGGCGATCTCCCAGGCCTGCGCCAGGCTCGCGTCGGCCAGGTAGAGCCGATCACCATCCGGCGTCCAGTCCATCCGGTAGGGCTGCGCGCCTTCGTCCAGGACCAGCTCGCCCAGCAGCGCGCTGGACTCGATGTCGAAGAACACCAGGTGGCCGCTGCCGGCGTCGCGGTCGAAGATGCTGGCGGCCAGCACGGACCGGTCGGGGTGCAGCGCCATGGCCTGGACCGCGCCGCCCAGGTCGTGCTCGACCACGCCGGTGTCGGTGGACAGCTCCACGCGGTCTCCCGCGGTGGCGCTGCCCAGCAGGGTGAACTCCAGCTCGCGCATGCCCGTGTGGTAGGCCTCGTCGAAGCTGGCCAGCTCGCCCTGACGGCCCGAGCGGCTGCCGGTGGCCTCCCAGCTGTCGCCGTCGAACTCCAGCACCCAGTCTTCGGTGGTGGTGTAGCCCCGGCGGAGCTGGAGATCGTCCACCGTGACCGAGTCTCCTGAGCCGTCGACATCGACGAACACGGGATCGGTGGCGGAGGGCTCCACGAACTGGGGCCAGGGATCCACAGCCGTGACATAGGGGGCCTGCACCAGCAGGTCGTGGGCGAGATCGGCCACCAGCAGGCTGACCTGGTCATCAGCGGGAGCGAACACCGCGATGTCGCCCAGGATGCGGTCGCGACCGGTGGCCACGTAGGCGGAGCGCAAGAACGAACAGCTGGGGCTGTCAGACAGCAGCCGGCCGTGCTTGAGATCCAGCGCCGTGATGCGGCCCGAGCGGCTGTTGGACACGAAGCCCACGGGCTCCTCGAAGGGCCCACCCTGAAGTGGATGCAACACCGCGGCCGCCACCGGACCGTCGAAGTGGGGATCGGTGGTGTCGTCGGGGTCGCAGCCCCAGAGGGCCACACCCGCCGCCAGCAGCAGCAGAGCGCTCGGAGGGCGGGGGACTACTGGTTGGTGATCCATGTCACCACCTCCAGCCATGTGTCGCTGCTCGGGTCCACGTCGATGACCGCCAGCGTGCTGTTGACGATCGTCTCGTCCAGCTCGCCCTCGTAGCAGGCCACCACCGCGTGCTTGCCGTCGGGGCTGACCCGCACCACGTGCGGGTTCTCGCCCAGGAAGGTGGCCTCACCCACCAGCTGCCCGTAGGCGCCCATGCGCAGGTCGTACACACCCAGGCTGTTGTCGTTGAAGTTGGTGACCAGCAGCGTGTCCCCACCGGGGAGCAGGGCCAGGCCCGTGGGGCCGGCGCTGGCCACGGTGGCGACGCCCTGGTCCACCTCGCTGCCGCGGGCGGCGGGCAGCCAGCCCACCTGGGCGTCGTGGACGACGTCGCCCCAGCCGTCGTCCTCGATGCCGCTGAGGTCGAAGACGAACACGCCTTCGGGGCTGTCGTTGAGGGCGTACAGCCGCGCGCCGTCGGCCGAGGTGAGCATGCCCCGGAAGCCCACACCGCCGGACACCACGTCGGTCGTGAGCAGGGCCTCGAAGTCCAGGTAGTTGGCGTCGTCGAAGCCCTCGGTGGAGTCGTCCCTGACGTCGATGACGTGGATGTAGGACAGCAGCTTGCTGGCCACGAAGAGGTAGCCCAGCTGGGGATCCAGGTGCAGGGCCGCCAGCCCGGTGCCCACCGTAGAGTAGCCGTCGATCTGGCTGTCCAGGTCGATGGGGTTGACCCCCGCGGTGCCCGCGACGGTGGCGAACTCCAGCCGATCACCGGCGGTGGCCACCCGGGCCGCCTTGTAGAAGACCCCCGGATCGGGACCCAGCGCCAGGCCAGGGCGGAACAGGGAGCCATCGAGGCCCCGATAGAACAGCACCCAGCCGCTGTCTGTCTGAACCACCACCGGGCGCTCCACCCCGCCGTAGTCGAACAGGCCCAGCTGGCCATCGAGGAAGGGGGTGGGGCTCTCGTCCTCGTCCGCATCGCGCTCGAATTCCAGGGTCTCGGGATCGCCCACGGCGTGGCCCAGGCGTACGTCTTCGCCGTCGTAGCCCGCGTACCAGAGGTGGATCTGCTCGTCGATGGTGGCCACCCAGGGCTCGTAGACCGAGGTGTCGTCCCAGTCGCCGGGGGTGCCGGTGCCGAAGGCCCAGCCGCCGTCTTCCACCGCCTGCGCGAAGCCGGCCCCGTCGCCGCTGGTGGCGACGCCGATGCGCCTGCGCTCGCCGTTGCTGCCGCTGTACCAGAGCCGGTAGCTGCCATCGTCGAGCTGCTCGACCGCCCCAGGCCAGGCCCCGAAGGAGTCCCAGTCTTCTCCCAGCTCGAACACCGGGCTGGCGTCGTCGCGGGTCCAGCTCTGGCCATCGTCGCTGGTGGCGCGCCCGATGCGCACCACGCCTTCGCTGGTGCCCGCGTAGAGCATCACCCAGCGCCCGCTGCCGTCGGCGAAGACCACCGGCGAGGACACCCCGTCTTCGTCAAACTCTCCGGCGGCGCCGGCCTCCAGGATGGGCTCGTCCAGCGGGTCGAGGAGCTCGCCGTCCCAGCTGGCCAGGCCGATGCTGGCGGTGCCCGTGGCGTCCTCCAGGTCGAGGTAGGCCAGGCCCAGATCGGGCTCGTAGCTGGCGACGCTCACGCCGTTCACACCGGCGACTCCCAGCTCGTCGAGATCCAGCTGCTGGCCCGTGACCAGGCGCAGCTGGAAGCCGTAGAAGCTCGACTCCACCGTGTTGCCCGCCGTGGCGTGCAGGGTGGTGACACCCAGGTGCTCGCCTTCCAGGCGGAATGAGCCGTACTCCTGGGCCTGCAGGGCCACCCCGGGGGGCTCGCTGGCCCAGGCCGAGTCTTCGTCCTGTATGTCGAGCACGGTGCCCGAATCGACCCAGTGGGTGCCGTCTGCGCTCTGAGCGTAGCCCACGGTCCAGGCGGCGTCGTCGCCCTCGCGGCGCGCGTACCACATGTGGAACAGGTCGTTGACATAGGCCAGCACCGGGGCGCCGCAGTCCACGCCGCTGGCGGCCAGCACCGCTTCGCTGTCGGCGGTCCAGTCACCCTCCAGCTCCTCGGCCCAGGCCTGGCCGATGCTCCAGCGCTCGCCGTCGAAGGCGCTGTAGTGCATGCGCCACAGCTGGGTGGGCTCGTCCCAGCCCACGAAGGGATCGGCCTGGGACTCGGAGTCGTGATCGCCGCCCGCGGCGAAGAGGGCCTCTTCGCCCTCGCGGGAGAAGTCGCTGAAGCCGTCGGGCGAGGAGGCCAGCCCGATGGCGCTCACGCCGTCGGCGGTGCCGTCGTAGAACAGCCAGGTGGTGCCCTCGCTCTGGACGGCGCCCGGGCCGCCCAGCCAGGCATCCCAGGCGTCTTCGTCGGGCTCCAGCAGGGCGTCTTCGTCGAAGTACCAGTCGGCCAGGAAGTCACCCGGGGAGCCGCCGCGCAGCTCACCCTCGTCGGCGAAGAGCATGCGCGTGCCCAGGCTGGGCGAGACGTAGTGGAAGGGATCGTGCACCTGGCTGACCACGTCCTCGCTGTCTTCGGGATCCAGCTCGAGGCCGTAGGGGCTGGCGGCCCAGCTGCCGTCGCCGCCGCTGCCGTAGCGCTGCAGGCCGCCAGCGTAGGGGAGCCAGAGCTGGTAGCTGCCATCGACATAGGTGAGCAGCCAGCCCTCGTCGATCAGCTCGCTGCGTTCGGTGATGTCGATGGTGGAGAAGGCAGCGGTGGAGCCGGACTGGTCTGCGTCGAAGAAGCGCTCGCCCGAGATGCCGGCCTTGGTCTGGGCGTCCACCAGCTCGATGGGCTCGGCCAGCATGTCCACCACTGAGATGGTGTGGCTGGTGCGGTTGCCCACGTAGAGGTGGCCAGCGGAGTAGGCCGAGGCGTAGGGGTCGGACTGCAGGGTGAGGGTGCTGCCGTCCTCCGCCACCGCAGCCGCCGCTGCCGACATGGGGTCGGAGACATCGATCAGGTGGAGATCGTCGAAGGACTCGCGGGTGTTCTCGCCCTCGGAGTAGCGCACCGGCACCGCCAGCAGATCGCGCTCGGGGATCTCGGCCAGCGTGCCCGGGAAGTGGGGCAGCTCCACCGCATGGGCGGAGAGATCCGAGGCCAGGTTGCGGTCGGAGGCGAGATCCACGCTGGACCAGTCGATGAACAGCACCGAGCCGGCGTCGAAGTCGCGAAAGGCGTTGGCGTTGCTCACCGCCAGGAAGGTGCCGCCCCCGCGCTCGATGAAGGCCAGGTCGGCCGGGCTGGCCAGGCAGGTGCCGATGCCGATCTGCCCGTACTCGTAGGTGCCGTCGGGGTAGACGGCGCAGTCCCCCACGAAGGGCGAGGGGGCGTCGCGGAGGCAGCCCAGGGCCGCCAGGGCGGGAATTACGATGATCAGCCTGTGCACGCGGTCTCCAGCCCCGTTCGAGGGCGGGTGCCCCTATCACCGGGTCAAGCGGACTTCAATGCCCGAGCGAAGGCGGGCATTCCCCTCCGCCGGGAGATCTACACCGAGGGCCGCTCCCAGGCCACAGCTCCACCGCCGCCCACCAGCCGGAACCGCCAGCAGCGGGGCTCACGGCCGAAGCGCGCGCGGTACACCTGGCCCAGGTGCTCGGCGAACCCCGGCACGGCGCCCTCGCGCAACAGGTTCAGGGTACAACCGCCGAAGCCGCCGCCCACCATGCGCGCGCCGACACAGCCGCGCCAGCCGCAGGCGGAGACCACCAGCGCGTCCAGCTCCGGGCAGCTCACCTGGTAGTCGTCGCGCAGGCTGGCGTGGGACTCCGAGAGGACACGGCCAGCAGACCCAGCACGAAGCGCTGCCAGCTGCGCTCGGGCTCCGGGGGCTCGTCCAGGGCGAATTCAAGCCCCCCGCCCATGTCTGGAGCCAGCACGTGGACCCGGCCGTCGTCGCGCGCAGCCAGCGCCACCAGCACCCAACGATCGATGGCCGCCGGCATGGCCAGCCCCCCGCTGTAGTCCGTGTGCTCGCCCACGATGTTGATCCGGCCGGGACCCCAACCGATGCGCTCGGGATCGCGGCCGAAGTCGCGCCGGAAGGCCGCGGCGGCCGCCCGCCGGCGTCTGGACAGCGCCCCCGCGTCAGGCACGCCTGGCCTCCAGCCAGCTCTCCGCCCGGGCCAGGTCCTGGAGCGTGTTCAGGCCCGCCAGCTCCATGGGGTCCTCCACCGGCAGGGCCTGCATCGACAGCCCCTGGGCCGCGAAGATCTGCGTGATGTCCGTGAGGTAGCGTTCGCCGGTGCCCGGATGGGGAGCCACCGCGCCCAGGTGCCGCCACAGCGGCGCGGCCTCGAACAGGAAGTGGCTGGTCGACAGCTCCCGCACCCGCGCCTGCTCTGGGCTGCAGTCCCGCTCCTCGACGCAGCAGATCACCGCTCCCTGGGGATCGCGCAGCACCCGAGCATAGGCAGGAGGGTGCTCGTACACCGCGCTCAGGAAGCTGCAGGCTGCCCCGGACGACAGGTGGGCCCGCAGCAGCCCCTGGATCGTCTCGGGCTGCACCAGCGGGCTGTCGCCCACCGTCACCAGGACACGATCGCAGCAGCCCTCGAGCGTCGGTCGGGCCACCTCCACGGCGTGGGCCATGCCCAGCCGCCGCTCCTGCAGCACGTAGCCGTAGCGCGGACCCAGGGCGGCCTTGAGCTCCTCGGCCCGGTGCCCCACCACCACCACGAGCTCCGCGATGCCCGCCGCCTCGAGGCTGTCCAGCAGCCGCCGCACGATGGCCCTGCCGCGCAGCGGCACCAGGGCCTTGGGCAGCGGGCTGGCCATGCGCGTGCCCTGGCCCGCGGCGAGCACCAGCGCGGCGATGGACATCAGGGGCGCTAGTACGAAGCGTCGGAGCGCTCGGTGACCACGCGCACGAAGGCGCGGGCTCCTTCGCGCAGGGTGCGCTTCTGGGTCTCGAAGTCCACGTGGTACAGCCCGAAGCGCTGGTCGTAGCCCTCCGCCCACTCGAAGTTGTCCATCAGCGACCAGTAGTAGAACCCGCGGATGTCCACGCCCTCTACCAGGGCCCGATGCATGGCGTAGAGGTAGCGCCGGATGAATGTATCGCGGATGTGATCCGTGGCGTCGGGGACGCCGTTTTCGGTGACATAGATGGGCTTGCCCAGCTTGGCGATGCGCAGCAGCGCGCGGTGGAAGCCCTCGGGATACATGGCGTAGTGGAAGTCGGTCATGACCTCGTGGGGACGGGGCTGGTAGCCCACCGGCTCTTGGCGAGAGGCCCGCAGGCGCGCGTTGAGGTGGGAGTAGTAGTTGAGCCCGATGAAGTCTCCGGCTCCCTCGACCTCTGGATCGTAGGTGGTGATCCAGGCGAAGCCCGGGACGCGCCAGCGGAAGGTGCCCGTGGCCAGGTAGTCCAGGATCACCCCGTTGTGGCCGCGGTCGGCCAGCCAGGCCAGGATCCACTCCGGCAGGAACCAGCGCCGGGAAGGATCGAACTGGAAGATGTTCTTGACCACCCCGATCTGCGCGCCTTCCCCCCCGGGCTGCGCCTTGAGGTGGTGATACACCTGGGCGTGGGCCAGCACCAGGTTGCGCTGCACCCAGCCGCAGGCCGCCGGATCCTTGCGCCCGGGGGGGAACAGGCCCAGCAGGTAGCCGATGAGCGAGACCACCTCGATCTCGTTGATGGTGCACCACAGCCGACACTTCGGTCGATACTCTGCGAACACTCTGTCGGAGAAGCGCAGGAAATGCTTGATGTTCGATGACTTCTCGAACGCCCCCAGCTCCTCGAACCACTGGGGCCAGGTGAAGTGCAGCAGGGTTATCATGGGCTCGATGCCCTGCTCCTCCAAGGCATCGAGCAGGGCGTGGTAGTGCTGGATGGCCTCCTCGTCGAACTGGCCCTGTCGGGGCTCGATGCGGCTCCACTCCACCGAGAAGCGATAGGATGACACACCCAGCTGTTTCATCAGCTGGATGTCTTCGGGGTAGCGGTTCCAGTGGTCGCAGGCGGCGCCGGCCTGCTGTCCGCCCGCGATGCGCGGCTCGCCCTGGAGATCCACCTGCCGCTCCCACCAGGCCCAGTTGTTGTTGTCGCAGCCGCCCTCCACCTGGTGGGCGGCCGAGGCCACACCCCACACGAAGTCCTTGGGAAAGCGCACTCCGTCCACGTCCTGCTCGGCCCAGTCCCAGAAGGGCTCGGGGCGCTTGATGTGCAGCAGCAGGCAGAGCACAGCCCACAGCGCCGCAGCCGCCACCAGCAACCAGAACACCACGCAGAGCGCCGTCCACAACGAGCCCAGCACAGCCGACATCGAACACCTCACTCCGCTGGGCAGAAAGCTAACGCGAGGCTCCACGGTGAGGGGGACTCGATGGGGATCCGCACGCCGCCCGACCAGGGCTCCAGCCCCCGAGCTGGATCTGCGAGCCGCCACGCTGCTGGCAGGCGCAGCCACAGCCCGCCTCGGCGCCTGGCCACAGAACCGCAGCAGAGCCGCAGGGCCGACCTGTCGGCGTCCCAGCGTTCCTCCAGGCGTCCGTCCACCTGGGCGGTCAGGTGCAGGCTGTCGCCCACCAGCTGCGGCCGGTGCGCGGCGGGCACGAAGCGCAGGGCGCGCACGCCGTGGCGAGGCAGCCGAACCGGCCCTCCCGAGACCACGCGCTCCTCCCAGAAGTCGAACCAGGTCCCCGCTCCCAGCTCTGGCAGCTGGCGACGCTCGGGCTCGTCCCCCCAGTTCACCAGCACCAGCAGCCGACGGCCGCCGTGGCCATCCACCCACATGTCGCGGGGGTAGTGCTCCTGCAGGATCCGCGAGGGACGCCCGGTCAGCGGCGTGGGCGGCAGCACCGCCTCCGCCAGGCGCAGCCGCTCCGGGTCCACCCGCGTCATGTCATCGCTGAGAAACAGCATGCCCCCCGTGCAGCCCAGGATGGTGGCCAGCGTGCGCACCTGTTCCAGGCAGAGCTTCGTGCGCTCGCGGCGCACCAACAAGCAGTCCGGATCGTTCAGCCACCAGCGCCGGTGCATGAACCAGCGGGTCATGTTGCTGCGCAGCGCCCCGCGCGCGGAGGGGAAGCCACAGCCGCGACCCAGGTAGGCGGCCAGGCGCGACTCCCACTCCTCCTTCACGTCCTGGGAGACGCGCATGGCGTCGAACAGCCCGATGGAGGGACCGATGGGTGCGCCGCAGCCCAGCAGGAAGCGCCCCTCGCCGATGCCGCGCCGCACCGCCTGCACCCCCATCCGGTAGGCCTCCACCGGAGAGCGCTGGGGATCGCGGTGCAGGCCGCGCCGCAGGCCCGCGAACAGGAAGTCGATCTTGAAGTAGTCGAAGCCCTGCGCCGCCAGCTGGCCGAAGCTGTCCTCCAGCCAGGCCCGCACCTCGGGGTGGGTGGGATCCAGCGCCACCAGGCGCCGGTTCCACACGGGGTTGTAGCCACAGTCCACCAGGCGGCCCCCTCCGGTCTCCAGGAACCACCCGCGATGCTCACGAAACAGGCGCGAGCGACGGCTGGCGAAGAACGGTGCCGTCCACAGCCCCGCCTGCAGGCCGCGGGCCTTCACCTCCGCCGCCAGGGGCGCCAGCCCACGGGGGAACTTGTGGTTCACCTCAAGCCAGTCCCCCACCTCAGGCTGGAAGCCATCGTCCAGCTGCAGCAGCTGCAACCCGAGCCAGGGCTTCTCGGCCAGCAGCTCCAGGTTGTCCAGCACGTCGCGCTCGCGCACCTTGCTGTAGTACTCGTACCAGGAGCACCAGCCCACCGGGCTGGTTCCACAGGGCCGCGCCTGCATGCAGCGCGCTGCTTCAGCGCTGTATCGATCCAGCAGCTCCACCGGCTCGCCCAGCGCCAGGTACAGCGCCTCGCCCTCCAGCCTGGCGCCCGGCTGCAGGCGCTTGCCCCCGTAGTCCAGCGACAGCCACAGCTCCGGCTCCCCCCGGTTGCGGTAGAACAGCTCGCCCAGGCCGACCTCCTGGGTGGTGAAGCCCGCCAGCAGCGCCGGCTCACCAGCGCGGGAGAGCAGCGTGAACAGGCTGGAGATCAACCCATCCTTCCTGCCCCAGAGGGGCGAATCCACGCAGTGGTTCATCAGGGAGAAGGACTTCAACAGCGGGTAGGCCGGCCGGGCATCTCCCGCCACCGACCCGCTGGGCGTCCAGCTCTGGAAGCCGTTCTGGAACAGGCGCAGGCCAGCGGGCTCCGCCAGCAGCGGCCAGTCCCCTGCCCTGGCCTTCCAGACCACCTGCTCAAGCTGGAGCTCTCCACCCCCCGTGCACTCCAGCTCCCAGCCGATCACCAGCCCGGCCCCGGTCCGCCGAGCCTGCAGCGCCAGCTCCACCCCGGGTCCCGCTGCGCGCCAACCCGCAGCCGATGCCTCCAGCACAGGCTCCCAGCGCTCCTCGCGCCCGTCGCAGGTCCAGCGCAGCGAGAGCTGCAGGGGCACGGGCTCTCGCGCGAGCCCGTCCAGCAGCAGCACACCGTGGCGCAGCCCCGCGGCGGTGACAGCTGGGCTCACGTGGTCAGTCCAGCTCCCAGCTGGAGGCATCGTTGGCGTTGGACAGCCCGGAGTACACCAGCTCCAGGTAGCCGCGGCCCCCGGCTCCGCTCACGGGCACGCGGATCTCCAGCCGGCTCTCGGGGCGCTGGTTATCGATGCAGCGCAGCAGCATCTGCACGCTCTCCTCTTCGTACAGCCGCAGCCGCAGGTGCTCGGGGTCCTCCTCGGGCGGCAGCCGGCACGAGACCCAGCGCAGGCCGTCGGTGCGCAGCATGGTGCGCGACAGGTCCACCAGGGGGCGCCGGCCCGACTCGGCGCGCAGCTGCAGGTCCAGCAGCAGATCCCAGCCCCGGGTGGGCTGGTAGAGCAGCTCCACCTTGCTCTGCACCGTGAGGTGCTCGGTGCCGCGGTTCGACTCCGGCAGGGTCTGCAGCGGGTACAGACCGGCCTTGTAGGCGCAGCCGCTCGCCGCGAGCCCGAGGGTCGCTGCCGACAGGAACCTGGAAGGGGTGAGCTTCATCGGGCCACCATGCGCCAGGACGATGCGACGCATCGGAAGGCCCATGGTAGCCCAGATATTGACTACTCGCCCTCGAGCACCGCCTGGGCCGCCGCCAGGCGGGCGATGGGCACGCGGAACGGGGAGCAGCTCACGTAGTCCATGCCCACCCCATGGCAGAACTTCACCGAGCTGGGCTCGCCGCCGTGCTCGCCGCAGATGCCCACCTTGAGCTTGGGGCTGGTGGACCGGCCCCTCTCCACGCCCATCTTGACCAGCTGGCCCACACCTTCCTGGTCCAGCACCTGGAAGGGATCCTGGTCGTAGATGCCCAGCTCGGTGTAGCGCGGCACGAACTTGTTCATGTCGTCGCGGGAGATGCCGAAGGTGGTCTGGGTGAGATCGTTGGTGCCGAAGGAGAAGAACTCCGCCACCTCGGCGATACGATGCGCCGTGAGTGCCGCCCGGGGGAACTCGATCATGGTGCCCAGCATGTAGTCCACGGTCAGCTTCTGCTCCTCGAACACCTGGGCCGCCACCCTGCGCACCACCTCGGCCTGAGCCGTCAGCTCGTTCACATGCCCCACCAGGGGGATCATGATCTCGGGCTTCACGTCCACCCCCAGCCGCATCACGTTGCAGGCCGCCTCCAGGATGGCCCGCACCTGCATGGCGGTGATCTCGGGGAAGACGATGCCCAGCCGGCAGCCCCGATGGCCCAGCATGGGGTTGATCTCACCCAGGCTCTCCACCTTGGCCCGCAGCTGCTCGAAGCTCACGCCCATCTGCACGGCGAGAGCGCGGATCTCGGAGGCGTCGTGGGGCAAGAATTCGTGCAGGGGGGGGTCCAGGGTGCGCACGGTCACCGGGAAGCCGTCCATGGCCTCGAAGATGCCTTCGAAGTCGCTGCGCTGCATGGGAAGCAGCTTGGCCAGCGCTTTTTCACGACCTTCCAGTGTCTCGGAGAGGATCATCTCGCGCACCGCATCGATGCGCTCACCTTCGAAGAACATGTGCTCGGTGCGGCACAGGCCGATGCCCTCGGCGCCGAAGGCCCGGGCGTTGACGCTCTGATCGGGCTGGTCGGCGTTGGTGCGGACCTTCATGCTGCGCAGCTCGTCGGCCCAGCTCATGATGGCGGCGTAGCGCTGGTACACCGTGCTGTCCTCGGCAGCCAGCGTGCCGTCCAGCAGCACCTGCAACACCTCGGAGGGCCGGGTCTCCACCTCGCCGGCGATCACCTGGCCGGTGAAGCCGTCCAGCGAGATCCAGTCACCCTGCTTGATCACCTTTCCGTCCACCCGCAGCTCGCGGGCGGCGTAGTCGATCTTCAGCGCGCCGCAGCCCGCCACGCAGACCTTGCCCATCTGGCGTGCCACCAGGGCGGCGTGGCTGGTGGAGCCGCCCATGGCGGTGAGGATGCCCACCGACGCGGCCATGCCTCGGATGTCCTCGGGGGAGGTCTCGTTGCGGGTGAGGATGATGGAGTCCCACAGCAGGCCGTCCACCTTCTCGCCCTTCTGCGCTGCGGCGAAGAAGGCCTCGGCGTCTTCGGCGTTGAACACGACGCGACCGGTGGCCGCGCCCGGGCCCGCGTTCAGGCCCTTGGCCAGCTCCATGCCCGAGGCCTTGGCGGCGGCCAGCGCCTGGGGGTCGAAGACCGGGCGCAGCAGCTGATCCAGGCCATCGGCCGGGACCCGCAGCAGGGCCTCCTCTCTGCTGATCAGCTCCTCCTCCACCATTTCAACCGCGATGCGGGTGGAGGCGAAGGCGGTGCGCTTGCCAGTGCGCGTCTGCAGCATCCACAGGCGGCCCTGCTGGATCGTGAACTCCACGTCCTGCATGTCGCGGTAGTGGGCCTCGAGCTTGCGCTGGATACCGTCGAGCTGGCTGTACAGCTCCGGCATGACCTCTTCCAGGGCCGGGAAGCGCTCGCGACGCTGTCCTTCGGAGACACCCTGACCCTCGGCCCAGCGGCGGCTGCCCACGATGTTGATCTGCTGGGGGGTGCGGGTGCCCGCCACCACGTCTTCACCCTGGGCGTTCACCAGGTACTCGCCGAAGAAGAAGCGCTCGCCGGTGGCGGGGTCGCGGGTGAAGGCCACGCCCGTGGCGCAGTCGCTGCCCATGTTGCCGAACACCATGGTCTGCACGTTCACCGCGGTGCCCATGGTGGGGTCGATGCCGTTGAGCTGGCGGTACTTGATGGCGCGGTCGTTGTTCCAGGAGTCGAACACCGCCTCGATGGCGCCCCAGAGCTGCTCGCGGGGATCCTGGGGGAAGGGCCTGCCCGTCCGGCGCAGGATCTCGGCCTTGAAGCTCTGCACCACCGCCACCAGGTCCTCGGTGGTCAGGTCGGTGTCCATGGCCACGCCCTGCTCTTCCTTCCTGGCATCCAGGATGACCTCGAAGGGATCGTGATCGTCCTTGTTCTCGGGCTTCATGCCCATGACCACGTCGCCGTACATGGCCAGCAGGCGGCGGTAGGAGTCCCACACGAAGCGGGCGTTGCCGCTGGACTCGGCCAGCGCGGCGGCCGTGGCGTCGTTGAGCCCCAGGTTGAGCACCGTGTCCATCATGCCCGGCATGGAGATGGGCGCGCCCGACCGCACCGAGAACAGCAACGGGTTGTCGGCGTCGCCGAAGGTCTTGCCCACCTCCTGCTCGGTCTTGACGATGTTCTCGTCCACCTGATCCACCAGCCCGGCCGGCAGCGTGCCGCCAGCATGAAAGTACACGTTGCAGGTGTCGGTGGAGATGGTGAACCCCGGAGGTACCGGCACACCGATGAGCGTCATCTCTGCCAGGTTGGCGCCCTTGCCACCGAGGAGCTGCTTCATGGAGCTGTCGCCGTCGGTGCTCGCGCCCCCGAAGAAATAGACCATCTTCTCTGCCATGTCTGTCCTCGTGCTTGGGCCGGCTCGGTGCTCAGCCCGGTGGGGGTGTCTCGAAGGGTAAGGGACTGGCCGGCTCAGCCCTCCGCGGACAGCCGGGTGAAATCTGCCACGGAGCGGAACAGGTCGGCCACGGAGCGCAGCAGGCCCAGCCGGTTGCGCCGCACCTGGGCGTCTTCGGCCATGACCATCACGTCTTCGAACAGCTGGTCCACGGGAGCCTTGAGCTCCGCCATGGTGGCCAGGGTGGCGCCGTAGTCCAGCCGGCCCATGTGGGCCCTGGCGCGCTCGCGCACATCCAGCAGCGCGTCGTGCAGAGCCCGCTCGGCGGGCTCGGCCAGGGCTGCGGGATCGTAGTCGGCGTCGGGATGGTCCTTGGAGAGCCCCATCACCCGACGGAAGGTGGTGCGCAGAGGGGCGAAGTCGGGGCTGGCCGCGAGGGCGGCCAGGGCCTGCACCCGTAGGGGGAGCCGCACGGCACAGTCCCCGGGCGCCGCGAGCACCGCGTCCACCAGCTCGGTGGGGTAGCTCTCCAGCAGCTGGGCCCGCAGGCGAGCGCGGAGCCACGACAACAGCTCGCCGCGCAAGGCAGCCGGGTCCTTCGTCGCCCTGTCCAGGAACGGCCGCAGCGCTTGCTCGGCCAGCCAGCCCAGGTCCACGGAGATCCCCAGATCCCGCAAGATGACGATCACGCCGTTGGCCGCGCGCCGCAGGCCCTGGGGATCGGCGCTGCCCCTGGGCACCATGCCGATGGCGAAGCAGCCCGCCAGGGTGTCGAGGCGATCCGCCAGCGCCAGCGCCCGGCCCGCGTGGGAGCCGGGCAGCGCGTCGCCCGCGAAGCGCGGCAGGTAGTGCTCCTCGATGGCCTGGGCCACGCCGGCGTCTTCGCCCTGGTGGCGGGCGTAGAGCATGCCCACGTGGCCCTGCAGCTTGGGGAACTCGCCCACCATCTGCGTGCAGAGATCCGCCTTGCAGAGCTGGCCCGCGCGCAGCACCTGGGCCGGATCCGAGCCGGGCAGGAGCTGGCACAGTCGTCCGGCGAGGGAAGCCACCCGCGCGGCCTTCTGCGCCATGGTGCCCAGACCGCGCACCCAGCGCATGCGCGCCAGGTCGGCGCCGTGCTCTTCGAGGCTCCGCTTGCGATCCTCGTCGAGGAAGAAGCGCGCGTCCTCGAAGCGAGCGCTGAGCACGCGGGTGTTGCCCTCGGAGATGATGGAGGAGTCGCCGTCGGGGTTGTTGCTCACGGTGATGAACACCGGGCTGAGCTCGCCCTGGGCGTCGAGGGTGTCGAAGATGCGCTGGTGCACGCGCATGCTCTCCACCAACAGCCTGGGGGGCAGGTGCATGAGGTGCCGGGGGAGCTCTCCCGCCACGGCCACAGGCCACTCCACCAGGTCGTTCACCTCGTCCAGCAGACGGGGGTCGGGATCGATCACCACGCCGCGGGCGGCGGCCTGGGCCTGCAGCCCCGCGACGATCCGCGCCCTGCGTTCATGAGCGTCGGCCAGCACGAAGCTGCGGCGCAGATCGTCGAGCCAGCCCTGGGCCGTGTGCACGGCGAAGGGCTGGCGGTAGCGGCGATGGCCCTGGGAATGGGCCACGGTCTCCAGCCCGCCCACCGTGGCGGCGAGGCGCTGGCCACCCAGCACGGCGCAGACCGCGTGGATGGGGCGCGCCCAGCGCTCGGCCCGGGCTCCCCAGCGCAGCGTCTTCTTGAAGGGGATGGACAGGATGGCCTGCTCCAGGCCCTCGGCGATGGCCTCGGCCGTGGGCTCACCGCCTTCGCTGATCCGGACCGCCAGCACCGGGCCCCGCGGCCCCTGCTGCTCGAAGAGATCCTCCACCGACGCCCCGCGGCCGCGGGCGAAGCCCTGGGCTGCGCGGGTGAACTCGCCGTCCTTGAAGGCCACCGCCCAGGGGGGCCCGGTGACCACGCGCTCCACCAGCGGGCGCGCCAGAGAGACCTCGTCGATGGCCGCGGCGATGCGCCGCGGGCTGTGCCAGCTGCGCGCCTGGCCGTGGGGCACGCCCCGGAGCAGCCTCTGCAGCCTGCTGGCCAGGGTCTCGGCGGCCGGGGCGCCCCAGCCTGCCGGGAGCTCTTCGCAGAACACCTCCACAAACAGCTGCGCGGTGCTCATGCCCCTTCCTCCCCTGCGCCCAGCCAGGCGGCGGCACAGCGGCAGGCCAGCTCGCGGATGCGGCGGATGTACTCGGCCCGCTCGGCCACGCTGATAGCGCCGCGGGCATCGAGCAGGTTGAACAGGTGGCTGCACTTGATGCACTGGTCGTAGGCGGGCAGGGCCACGCCGGCGTCGCACAGCCTGGTGCACTCCCCGAAGCTGGCGTCGAACAGCTTCAGCAGCATGGCGGTGTCGGCCAGCTCGAAGTTGTAGCGGCTCTGCTCCACCTCGTTGCGGTGGAACACGTCGCCGTAGGTGACGCCCTGCACCCAGGTGAGATCGTAGACCTTGTCGATGCCCTGCAGGTACATGGCCAGCCGCTCGAGCCCGTAGGTGAGCTCCACGGTGATGGGATCCAGGTCGAAGCCGCCGCACTGCTGGAAGTAGGTGAACTGCGTGATCTCCATGCCGTCCAGCCACACCTCCCAGCCCAGGCCCCAGGCACCCAGGGTGGGGCTCTCCCAGTCGTCTTCGACGAAGCGCACGTCGTGGCGCTGCAGGTCGATGCCGATGGCCTCCAGGCTGCCCAGGTACAGGTCCTGCACCTCCAGCGGCGAGGGCTTGAGGATGGCCTGCAGCTGGTAGTAGTGGCCCAGGCGGTTGGGGTTCTCGCCGTAGCGGGCGTCTCCTGGGCGGCGCGAGGGCTGCACGTAGACGCAATTCCAGGGCTCCGGCCCCAGCGACCGCAGGAAGGTGGCGGGGTGGAAGGTGCCCGCCCCCACCTCCATGTCCAGGGGCTGCAGGATCACGCAGCCGCGGTCACCCCAGTACTTGAGCAGGGTGATGATGAGATCCTGGAAGGTGGGGGGTGCGGCCATGCTCGGACCTCTCGGGCTGGACGAGGCGAAAGGCGCCCGGAGGCGGCTGGTATGCCAGCCCCCCCCGGCCTGTCAACAGGCAGCGCACTGTTCGGTGAGCAGCGGGCGTAGTTCAGCTCAGAGTCACGCCGAGACAGGGCCTTGCGAAACGCTTATCAGCAAAAGGCCCGGAAATGAAGCCGCGCCCGCTGTCAGTCCGTGAACTCAACCCAGGCGGGGTAGAACGGCGCCAGGCCGTCTGCCACCATGTTCACCTTGTAGTACCAGTACCAGGCCTCGGTGCTGGAGGGATCCTGTCCCGAGGCCGGGCGGTCGCCGTAGGCCACCTCGAGGATGTGGGCGCCGGGCTCCAGGCCGAAGACGGCGAAGCGCCCGGTGGCGTTGGTCTGCTCCTGGTCGTCGGGGGCGGGCTCGCCGTCTTCGTCCAGGTAGCAGGCCTCGAAGCCCTCGCCGGCCTCGTTGTAGGCGATGACCCAGGCGGTGCCCACCAGGGAGACGTCGTCGTCTTCTTCGCCGGGCATGTAGACGCGCACCTCGCCCTCCACCACGCCGCCGGTGCCGTCGCCGGCGCAGTCGCCGAAGGCCTCCGCCACCGCGGCCGGGTAGTCTTCGGGCAGGGCGTACAGGGAGCCCTCTTCCACCTGCAGGTCGAAGATGCCCGCCTCGCCTGCGAAGATGGTGGGAGCCAGGCCGGCGCCATTGAGCTCCAGGAAGAGATCCTGGGCAGCGGCGATCTCCACGCTGAACGCTCCGGAGGCATCGGTGGTGGCCTCGCTGAACGGTTCCAGGTTGCCATCGAGCGTGGCGATCTCCACATCGGCGAGGGGCAGGCCTTCGTCGTAGGGTGCGTCGTTGACCACCCCGGTCAGCAGCACGGTCTCGATGCCCGGGTTGCAACCGGCGGCGGCCAGCAAGACGGGCAGGCAAAGCAACGAACGGGCAGACAGGTTCATGAGTCCTCCTGGGCAAGCGCGACATACCACGCGCTCACGACCTCGCCACCCCAGGCAGGCCAGGTCTCTTCCAAGGAGCGGCCATCGGCCGCCTGGACCGACAGCGTGACATCGCCCGGGGCCATGTTGAAGGCGAAGAAGTAGTAGACAGGCTCGTCGCTGGTGAGCACCAGCAGGTCGTCCTCGGTGAGCGTATAGGCCAGCACCACGGCCGGCTCACCTTCACCGTCCAGCAGCTCGATCTCGGCGCCCGCCCAGGCATCGGGGTCGTAGGGCGCGCCCCACAGCCAGCAGCTGTCTTCGCCCAGAGGCTCGATGCTGACCCCCTGCTGGCCTTCCAGATCCTCGAAGAACGGCAGCCAGGTCTCCTCGTGGTAGGAGAACAGCGCTCCGGTGTACCAGTAGCCGGTGGAGGTGGGCGTGGTGCCGCGCCAGACCGCGGGCAGCTGCTCCTCGCCTGCCAGGTGGATGGCCACCGGTTCACCAGGGGGCACCTGCAGCTTCCAGTAGCCGGGCGTATCGCTGTAGGGCTCCGTGCCTTCGGCCAGCCGCTCGCCATCCAGATCGTCCACCAGGACATCGCCGCCGCTGAGCACCCCGTTCTCGCCGGTGTAGGGGCCATCGATGATGGAGCCGTACCAGTTGACGCTGGAGGCGGCCTCCGAGTCGTCATCGAAGATCCACGTGCCACAACCCGCCAGCAGCAACAGAGCGGGCAGCCATCGCGCAGGGCAGAACATGACTGCAGGGTAACACCGACAAAGGCGGGGATCGGGATCGGATCCAGCGCAGGGCGATCACAGGTACCCAGCCCCCCGTCTACGCACCACCAGGGATACGCAAGCCCCCAGCTACGCACCACTCTGGCCACTCTCGCCCGCCTCCCGGCCCCCACCCAGTGCTCCAAGGTCGCTCTTCGGCGGCGGCCCACCCCCGAGTGGTGCACATCCGGGGGCATGGGTAGGGCGGGTGGTGCGGATCCGAGGGCATGGGTCCGCGCCCCCTCCTGCTCACTCCAGCGTCTCCAGCCAGCCCCGCGACTTGAGCCCGCGCCCCAGGTGGTACTCCGCGAAGCGCGCCAGCAACCAGGGCGGACTGGCGGGCGCGCGCTCGTCCAGCAGCTCCACCAGGCGGGTGCGCCGGGCGTGCTCGAGGGCCGCCAGCCAGGCCGCCGACACCCGCTCACCCGCGCCGCAGTGGGCGTGCAGGCCTCCTCCCACCGAGGGCGAGAAGCCGCAGGGATCGCGCAGGGGCTGTCCGCACACGGCGCAGGCGGCCAGCACCGGCGCGAAGCCCGCGCAGGTCAGCGCCTTGACCTCCAGGCCGGCCCGGAACAGGGGCCCGGGGGCCGCCGTGGCGGCGTCCAGCACCGTCAGGAACACCTCCAGCAGGCCGAACAGCCGCGGCTCCGGGTGCGCCTCGCGGGCGAAGGCTCCCACCAGCTCGCAGCCATAGGCGGCCAGGGCCATGGCCAGCAGCTCGTCCCGGATGCCCAGCCGCGCGGTGAGCAGCTCGGTCTCCTGCAGGTGCCACAGCTCTCCCCTGCCCTTGCGCAGCAGCACCTGCAGCCGGTTGCCCAGGTCTAGCACCCCGCGGAAGCGACGGCGAGAGCCGCGCGCACCCCTGGCCAGAGCGGCGATGCGGCCTTGGTCGGGGGTCAGCAGGCGCACGATGCGATCGCGCTCGCCATAGTCCACCAGCCCCAGCACCACCGCGTCGTGGGCGCTGGCAGGGCCGGCCACAAGCTAGACCGTCAGCGAGATGAGCGCGGTGGTGACGCTGAAGTAGATCAGCACGCCCACCAGGTCCATCAGGGTGGTGACGAAGGGCATGGTGGCCACCGCGGGGTCGACCCCCGCCCGCTCCAGGCTGAGCGGGATGACCGAGCCCGCCACCGCGGCGGTGGCCATCGCGGCTACGATGGCGATGCCTACGCCGATGCCGAAGAAGGGCTCGCCGAAGCGCACCAGGCAGTAGAGGGTGAGCAGCAGGCCGTAGCCCAGCCCCAGCATGAGCCCCACGCGTGACTCGCGCCACACCACCCGCAGGATGTCCCGCGGCTCCACCCGCCCCAGCGCGATGCCGCGCACGGTGATGGTGGCCGCCTGGGAGCCCACGTTGCCGCCCATGCCGATGACCACCGGCAGGAAGCCCGCCAGGATGGGGAAGGCGCCGATGTCGGTCTCCCAGATCTTGGCTGCCTCGGCCACGAAGATGCCACCCACCAGGGTGATGAGCAGCCAGGTGACGCGCTGGCGCGCGGAGCGCAGCACGCCCCCGGTCTCGCCTGGCTCGTCCTGGTGCACACCCACCATGAGCATCATGTCCTCGACGGCCTCTTCCTTGATGACGTCGATGACGTCGTCCACCGTGACGATGCCCAGCAGGCGCCGGTGCTCATCCACCACCGGCACCGCCAGCAGATCGTAGCGCCCCACCACCCGGGCCACCTCTTCCTGGTCGAGCTCCGGCGGCACGGCGATGACATCGGCCACCATCACGTCGGACAGCTCCACGCTGGGCGGGTTGGTGAGCAGGTTGCGCAGCGAGGCCACGCCCACCAGCTGGCCGGAGTCGTTCTCGACGTAGAGGTAGAAGACCGACTCCACCTCCTCGGCCTCCTGCAGGGCCTCGATGGCCTCTCGGCAGGTGGCGTCCTCGTGCAGCCTGAAGGCCACCGGCTGCATGATGCCGCCAGCGGAGTCCTCGGGCCAGGCCAGCAGATCTTCCACGTACTCGCGGTCGTCGCGGTGGATGCGCGCCATGACCGCTTCGCTGATCTTATCGGGGAGCCGGACGATGACGTCCGTCTCGTCATCCACCTCCATCAGGTCGAGCAGCTCAACCAGGCGCTCCAGCTCCAGGCGCTTGACCAGGTTGGCCAGATCGCTCTCGGTGACGTGCACCAGCAGATCGGCGGCCATCTCGTCGTCTTCCAGGTGCGTGAAGACGAAGCGCTGCTCAGCCGGAGCCAGGTTGGGCATGGCCGCGGCCACGTCCTCGCCACGGGTCTTGCGCAGCAGCCGGACGAGGGTGGGCCCCGCACGCCGACGGGCTAGCCGCCGGATGGCCTCGACGCGGGTCTTCAGCAGGTTCTCGGCCATGGCGAAGGGGCAGGCTTGGAGGAAGAGGGGCTAGCGATCATCCTCCTGGATGAACACCAGGCGACGACCAGCGGAGAGGTTGCCCAGGGGACGCAGAGCCTGGCCGTTGTAACTGATCCGCACTCGCGTGAGATCGGGGACCTCCACGGCGATCTCACGCTGCCCCTTGAAATCGAGCTTGCCCCTGACGGGCAGCACTCCATCCTGCACCAGCTCGCCGTCCACCTCGATCCGCAGCCGCGAAGGCTCCAGGGCCCGGATGGCGAGCTCGTGGGCGTAGGTCTCGGGTTCGGCCGGTGTCTGTACGGCCTGCTCGGGCCCGGCTCGATCCACCACGCTGGCGGCCACCCACAGGCCGAGCACCACCAGCACCGCCACGGCGACGCCCATGGCCAGCGCACGGCCCATGGACATCGGGGTGCGCAGCAGGCCCGCGGTGAGGGCCGCTGTGGTCTCGGTGGGCTCGCCGCTGCCGCCGACCACGGCGGCCTGCTGGACCAGGGGCTGCTGCCGCAGGTAGGCGGCGTACTGCGCTCGCCAGCGAGCGATGGTGCTGCCCGGGCGCAGCTGGGCCTCGGGCTCGGCCTCCAGCGAGGCCAGGATGTCGATGGGGATGCCGGTGGCCCTGGCCACGTGGCGCAGCGTGACGCCTCGCAGCTCGCGCTCGCCGCGCAGATCGCGCACCTAACCCTCCAGGCTGGCCAGCAGGGACTCGGCCTGCTCGGACAGCTGGGTGCCGGGGGCCAGCACCAGCACGCGCCTCAGGATGGCCTCGGCTTCGTCGGTGCGCCCCTGCTCCAGCAGCAGGATGCCGAGCTGCAGCTGGGTGCCCGGCTGCTCGCCACACAGCTCGTTGAGGCTCTCGAAGGAGTCGATGGCCGCCAGCGAATCGCCCTTGGCCGCCTGGGCCAGCCCCAGGTTGAAGCGCGCGGGGCAGAGGTTCGGCGCGCGCCGCACGGCCTCGGAGAGCGTAGTGATGGCGCGGTCGTGCTCCCCCTGGCTGTACAGGGCGAAGCCCAGGTTGTTCAGCACGAAGGAGGGCCGCCGGTAGGTGAGATCGTCGATGGCCGCCTGGTACTGCTCGATGGCCTCGTCCACCCGGTCCTGCGAGAAGAGGAAGAGCCCGTAGTTCAGGTGCGGCTCGGCGCGCTCATCGGCCAGGTGGATGGCCTTCTTGAAGGCCCTCTCGGCCTGCTCGGGCCGACCCTTCTCCGCCAGGGCGAGCCCCAGGAAGGTCCAGGCCGACCAGTTGCGGCGGTCCAGCTCCACGGCCTTGTTCAGCACGAGGATCGCCGACTCGAGGCTGCCCTCCTGCAGGTAGGTGCGGCCCAGCTCCGCCTGGGCGATGGAGCGGTCTGCCTTGGAGGCGACGGTCTGGGCCGTCGCCGGGCTGACGAGCCAGATGGAGAGGAGCACGAGGAACAGCCAGCGCATCAGAGCAGACCTCCCTGTCCGCGAAGGACATCGAGGATCTCACGCTTGGCGGGCGCGATGGCCTCGGGCTGCGTGAGCAGGGCGTCGGACAGGGCCCCGCGGGCAGGGGGAGCGCCCGCGTGGGCCAGCACTCGTGGCAGTGTAGCGCGGATGATGTCCTGGGCCAGGGCCGCGTTCTTGCGCAGCACCGCCACCACCGCGTCGCAGGTGACGTCGTCGTGACCCTCGTGCCAGCAGTCGTAGTCGGTGCAGCAGGCCAGGGTGGCGTAGGAGATCTCGGCCTCGCGCGCGAGCTTGGCCTCGGGGATGTTGGTCATGCCGATGACCGAGGCCTCCCAGGAGCGGTACAGCCTGCTCTCGGCCTTGGTGGAGAAGGCCGGCCCCTCCATGCACACGTAGGTGCCGCCATCGTGGGCGGTGGCCCCAACCTGCTCGGCCGCCGCCAGCAGGTAGCCGCGCAGGGCTCCGCAGACCGGATCGCCGAAGGCCACGTGGGCCACCAGCCCGGCCCCGAAGAAGGAGGAGGCGCGCCCCCGCGTGCGGTCGATGAACTGGTCCACCAGCACCACGTGACCGGGCGCGATGTCCTCTCGGAGCGAGCCCACGGCGCTCACGCTGATGATCCACTCCACACCCAGCTTCTTCATGCCGAAGACATTGGCCCGGTAGGGCACCTCGCTGGGGGTGAACAGGTGGCCCCGACCGTGGCGCGCCAGGAAGACCACCTCGGCCTCGCCCAGGCGGCCCACCAGGAACGCGTCGGAGGGTGCGCCGAAGGGGGTGTCCACGCACTGCTCCCGCAGCTGGGACACGCCGGCCATCTCGTACAGCCCGGTCCCCCCGATGATGCCGATTCGCCTGGCCGTCATGTGCTCTGCCCTCGCTGCTTGCCCGAAAGGTCGCGGCTGAAAGTAGCGCGTTCCTCGCCTGCCTGCTGCCCGCGCTGCCGGGCGCCCGCCTCGCCCAGCTGCCCGCAGGACGCCGAGATGTCCAGCCCGCGCGAGCTGCGGATGGAGCACTGGATGCCACCCTGGATCACGCAGTTCTGGAAGGCCTTGACCGCCGCATCGCTGGGCCGACCCAGCTGGCGGCGGGGGTTCTCGTTGTAGGGGATCAGGTTGACCTTGGCCTTCACCCGGCGCAGCAGCTTGAGCAGGCGCTCGGCGTCGCGCAGGCTGTCGTTGAAGCCCGCGATCATCACGTACTCGAAGGTGATCCGCTTGCCCGCCGGCAGCGGCAGGCTGCGGCAGGTGGCCAGCAGCTCTTCGATGTCGTGCGCCTCGTTCACCGGCATGATGGCGCTGCGCTGGGCGTCGGTGCTGGCGTTCAGGCTCACGGCGAGGTTCACCGGTGAGGCCTCGGCCAGCTGTCGCAGCGGCTTGACCAGCCCGGCCGTGCTCACCGTGATCTTGCGGTGGCTGTAGTTGAGCGCGTTCTCGTCCAGCAGGATCTGCAGGGCCACCAGCAGGTTGGGCAGGTTGGCCAGCGGCTCGCCCATGCCCATCAGCACGATGTTGGAGATGCGCTCGCCCGGATCCAGCAGCGCCTCGGCCTGGGCCGCCTGCAGCGCGATCTCCGAGGGCTTGAGGTTGCGCACGAAGCCCATGTCGCCGGTCAGGCAGAAGCTGCAGCCCATGGCGCAGCCCACCTGGCTGGAGATGCACAGGGTGAGGCGCTCTTCGCCGGGGATGAGCACCGACTCAACCAGGTGCCCATCCTCCAGGCGCCAGGCGAGCTTCCGGGTGCCATCCTCGCTGCGCTCCAGGCGCTCCAGCTCCAGCCAGAGCAGGCTCGCGCGCTCATGGAGCTGCTGGCGAAAGGCTTTGGAGATATTGGTCATCTCGTGGAAGCTCGCCACCCTGCGCTGCCAGGCCCACTTGTACACCTGCAGGGCCCGGTAGTCCTCCTTGCCCAGCCCCTGCACCAGCTCCCGGATGCCCGCCAGTGACAGGCTGCGGAGGTCGACGCGACCCGTGCTGTCCTGGAAGCGGCTCATGAAGGGATCTCCGGTGCAGGAGCCCTCATACCCCCTGGTCAGGCGCCCTGCCGCAGCAGATCGGCCAGCATGGTGTGCCGATCCTGGCGTCCGGAGATGCTCACAGCCAGCCGGACGGCGCGCCGCGAGCCGATGATGCAGCAGAACCTGGAGGCCCGCGTGATGGCCGTGTACAGCAGGTTCCGGCGCAGCATGATGCGGTGGGAGCTGTGCATCACGATGACCACAGCGGGGTACTCGGAGCCCTGGGACTTGTGCACCGTGATGGCGTAGGCGAGCTCCAGATCCCGGAGCTGGTCCCCGGTGAGCGTCACCAGCCGGCCCTCGAAGTCCACCGTGAGGGACTCCTGTCCGGTGGCGGTGACCCGCCCCACCTCGCCGTTGAAGATCTCCGACTGGTAGTTGTTGCGGGTCTGGATCACCCGGTCGCCCCTGCGGAGCAGCCAGTCGCGCACCTTCAACCCACGCTCCCCAGGGTTGAGGGTCTGCTGCAGCATGCGGTTGAGGGTCACCGTACCAAGCTGCCCGCGGTGCACCGGCGCCAGCACCTGGATGTCCTCCATGGGGCCGAAGCCCTTGCGCGGGAGACGTCGCGCCACCACCTCCAGCAGGGCTGCCTGCACCTCCAGGGGATCCTCCCGCGCCACCAGGAAGAAGTCCTGGGCCGGCTCGGGCTGGCGCGGCCGCCCGCCGGGCCTGGCGCTGCTCTCCTGCTTCCAGCGGGCCAGCTCGCGCTCGGCGCTCAGGGGCATGGAGCCCTCGTCCACCCGGTGGGCGTTGACCACGATGCCGCTGCCCGCCACCTGCCGGTAGATCTCGCGCAGGCGCACCACGGGCACCACGCCCGAGGCGATCAGATCCCCCAGGATCTGCCCTGCGCCCACCGCGGGCAGCTGGTGATCGTCGCCCACGAAGACCAGCCTGCCACCGGCCGGGATGGCCTCGAGCAGGGCGGCCATCAGCTTGAGGTCCACCATGGAGGCCTCGTCCACGATCACACCGTCCGCCTCCAGGGGGTTGTGGGCGTCGCGCTTGAAGCGCATCTCCGCGAAGGCGAACTCCAGCATGCGGTGCAGGGTGCTGGCCTCCTGGCCGCAGGCGTCCGCCAGGCGCCTGGCGGCCCGGCCGGTGGGCGCTCCCAGCTTCCAGCGCTGCCCTGCCTGGCGCGCGGCCGCCAGCAGCACCTTGACGATGGTGGTCTTGCCTGTGCCGGGCCCGCCGGTGATCACCAGCGCTCCACAGCGGAGCGCCTGCTCCACCGCCCTGCGCTGGTCGTCGTTCAGCTCCAGCCCGGTCACCCGCTCCGCGTCCCGCACCGTCAGCAGGCTGGGCTGCCTGGGGCGCGACACCAGCGCCAGCAGACGCCGGGCCACCCGCCGCTCCAGGGCCGCCAGCCGCGGTAGCTGCAGCGGGCGCAGCGATGGATCGGCGGTCTCGCGACCCAGCAGCCGCCCGCTGTCCAGCAGCCGCTGGACCGCCTCCCGCCAGGCCGCAGCGGGCACATCCAGCGCCCGGAGCGCCAGCGCCAGCTCCCGCTCGGGCAGGAAGCAGTGGCCGTCGTCCTCGGCGCGGTCCAGGGCATGCGCCACCGCGGCTTCGGCGCGCTGCGGGTGGTCTCGATCGAAGCCATTCTGGCGGGCGATGGTGTCGGCGGTGCGGAAGCCCACGCCGGGGATCTCCCGCGCGAGCCGATAGGGATCGCGCACCACCACAGCCAGCGCCGCGCGTCCGTAGCGCTCGGAGATGCGGAGGGTGAGGGCCGGCTTGAGACCGTGCCCGCGCAGGGTCGCGTGCAGCTCGCGATCCTCGCGGTCCGCCTGCCAGGCCTCGCGGATGGCCGCGACCCGGGAGGGGCCGATCCCCCGGACCTCGGCCAGCCGCTCGGGCTCGTCCTCCAGCACGCGCAGGGTCCGCAGCCCGAAGGCTTCCACGAGGCGATCCGCCAGCCCGGGGCCGATGCCCTTGACCGCCCCCGCCGAGAGGTAGGCCCGCAGCCCCCGCAAGGTGCGGGGATCGTCGGCCAGGAAGCTCTTCACCCGCAGCTGCCGGCCGTGCACCCTGTGCTCCTCCCAGCGGCCCGACAGGTGCAGCGTCTGCCCCGGGCGCGCGCCCCCCAGCAGGCCCACCACCGTGATCTCCTCGTCCGAGGGGAGCCGGAAGCGACCCACGGCGAATGCCGATTGCTCGTCCAGGTAGGAGAAGCCGAGCAGCTCTCCCTCGATGCGGGTCTCAGACAAGTGGAGCCTCCAGAGGGGATCCTACCTGCTGTACACCTCGAACCGCTCCATGTGGTAGTGCGGCACCGCCCGCACCACGATCCTGCGCCCCGTGCGCTGCTCGTAGGTCTCCAGGCTGGCCAGCTCTTCGCCGTAGAGCAGATCCGCCACGTCGGGGTTCACGTTGACCATGATGTTCTCGCGGTTGCTGCTGCGCTTGGCCTCGCGCTGCACCTCGCGCAGGATGTCGAAGCAGACGGTGATGCGGGAGCGCACCTGGCCCTTGCCCTCACAGTAGGGGCAGGCCTCGGACAGGAAGCGCACCAGGTCTTCCTGCACGCGCTTGCGGGTCATCTCCACCAGGCCCAGCTCGCTGATCTTGATGATGTTGGTGCGCGCGCGGTCGGCCCTCAAGGCCTCGCCCAGGGTGCGGAACACCTTGTCGCGGTTGGCCTCCAGCTCCATGTCGATGAAGTCGATGATGATGATGCCGCCGATGTTGCGCAGCCTCAGCTGGTAGACGACCTCCTTGATGGCATCGAGGTTGATCTTGAGGGTGGTGTCCTCGAGGTTCGAGGTGCCCACGTACTTGCCCGAGTTCACGTCGATGGCGGTCAGCGCCTCGGTCTGGTCGATGACCAGGTAGCCGCCGGACTTGAGCCACACCTTGCGCCCCAGGGAGCGGGTGATCTCGGTCTCGATGCCGTAGGTGTCGAAGCTGGGATCCACGCCGCGGTAGTGCTGCACCCGGTCGCGCATGCGGGGCATGAAGTCGCGCATGAAGTCGCTGACGCGATCGTAGACCGCCTGGTCGTCCACCACCATGCGCCGCACATCGTCGGTGAAGCCATCGCGCACCAGCCGCAGCACCAGGTCGTGCTCTTCGTGCAGGATCGTCGGAGCCTTGGCCTCCTTGGTGGCCTCCTGCACCTTCTCCCAGGTGGACACCAGGTAGTCCATGTCCTGCTTGAGCTCAGACAGGGGCTGGCTGTCGCAGACCGTGCGCACGATGACCCGGGCGCCCTTGTTGGGGTGGTTTTCCACTATGTTGGGCTGGGGCGTGGGCTCACGGTCCTTGTCGATGCGCCGCGAGATGCCGATGTGGTCCACGGTGGGCATGTAGACCAGGAAGCGACCGGGCAGCGTGATGTGGGTGGTGATGCGCGCACCCTTGGTGCCGATGGGATCCTTGGCCACCTGCACCAGGATGGACTGGCCCTCGCGCAGCAGATCCTGGATAGGAGGGTGGCCTTCGCGGGGTGTGGCCCGCGGGCTCTCTTCGGCCACCGTCAGGTCGGGGTCGACGGGCGTGTCGTCGTTGGCCAGGTCCAGAAACGCGGGGAAGATGTCGCCCACGTACAGGAACGCGGCGCGCTCCAGCCCGATGTCCACAAAAGCCGCCTGCATGCCAGGCAGCACGCGGACCACCTTGCCGTAGCAGATATTGCCCACGTAGCCACGGCCCTGGCCACGATCGATGTGGAGCTCGGCGAGCTGCTTGTTCTCGAGGATGGCTACTCGAGTCTCACGCCCCGTGATGTTGACGATGATCTCGGAAGGCAAGGCGATCTCCAGGAGATCGCCGCGTACGCCCGCGACGCGGACCCTCGGGCGCGCCCGGAGGGCGGCCCTGTGGAGGGGTCCGGCAGGAATGGAGCAGTGGCGCTCATGATGGCGTCAGGGGTGGCATCGGTGCCAGCTCCGGCGGGTGGAAGCGGCGTGGGCCCCAGCAGGGCCCCAAGTGGGTCACCCGGGCGACACCCGGGAGAGAAGAACAAAAGCTGAACACAAGGCGAGAGGCGAGGCGCCTGCTGCGGCTCGCGATGTCGCGAAGAAGGGAAGGGTCCGGTGACGGACGCCGTCTGGTGGAATCTCACACGCCGAGCAGCGAGCGTCAATCCGCCACAGCGCTCAGCTGCCGGTGGCGGGCTCCACCGCGCCGGCGAACTGCGCCACCCGCTGGGGATCGCCGATGACGATCACCGTGTCGCCCGGCTCCAGCACCACGGCGCCTCCGGGCGTGGCCGTCAGCGCTCCGTCCGGCTTCTGGATGGCCACCACCAGCAGCTTGTGCTCCGCTCCGATGGCCAGCTCCCGCAGGCTCTTGCCCGCGAAGGAGCTGCCCCTGGGGATGTTCACCTCGTCCACGTCGAACTCGTCGTGCACTGAGAAGGTGGCCAGGTCCAGGAACGAAGTGGCGGTGGGACGCAGCAGGCCGTGGGCCATGCGCCAGCCGGCGATGCGGTAGGGGTTGACCACCTGCCGCGCCCCCACCCGGCGCGCCCGATAGCTGGCCTCGGGCTCGTCGATGCGGGTGATGATGTTCAGCTTGGGGTTGAGCTGGCTGGCGGACATGGACACGTACACGGCCTCGGCCGCCGAGGGCAGCGCGATGGCCAGCCCGGAGGCGCGCTCCACGCCGGCCAGGCGCAGGGCGTCGTCGCTGGCTCCGTCGCCTTGCACCACCGGCACCTCGCCGTGCTGCTCGATCTCATCCACCACGGCCGGGTCGCGCTCCACCACGCAGACGGGCACGGAGTTGCGCAGCAGGTCGTCCACCACCACCCGGCCCAACCGGCCATAGCCCACGACGATGCAGTGGTCCTTGAGCTTTCGCATGCTTCGCTCCTTGCGCCGCTGGCGCAGGCCGCGCGCCATGTCACCGTCCAGCACCGAGCGCGCCAGGACGGTGGCTGTGTAGGTGGCGATGCCCACGCCACCGATGATCAAGCCCAGCGAGAAGAGCCGCCCAGCCGGCGTGAGGGTGTGCACCTCGCCGTAGCCGATGGTGGTGATGGTGATGACCACCATCCACAGCGCATCCAGCAGGCTCCAGTCCTCGATGAGCATGTAGCCCGCCGTGCCGATGACGATGACCAGCAGCAGCGCCGCCAGCGCGATCCGGAACGAGCGCTGGGAAGGCAGGGCGCGGCGGCCCCCACGGCTGGTGCTGCGAGCCGTCATCGCAGTCCTGCTATCCGGTCCACACACTGCCTCCCATCCCAGCTCCGTGATAGCGTTCCGGGCAGGAGGTCCCGTGAGAAGGCACGCCTGGCTGACCACCCTCGCGCTGGGGGCGCCCACGGCGGCGCTGGCTGCGGTGGACCCCTTCACCGAGCCCGACGAGGCCGACGCGTTCAAGGTGGAAGAAGAGATGGTCACGGTGGCCTCGCGCTACGCCCAGACCGCGCGGCAGGCCCCCAGCATCGTCACCGTGGTCACCGACCGCCAGATCCGCGAGCGAGGCTTCCTCACCCTCTCCGATCTGCTGGCATCCTTGCCGGGCGTCTACCTCACCATGGCCCCTGAGGGCCGCTCGCTGGCCTGGTTCCGCGGCGTCATCGCACCGGACAACAACAAGTTCCTGCTGCTGGTCGACGGTGTGCCCTGGTACGACGGGATCTACACCCACGCCTGGATCGACGAGTACATCCCCCTCGAGAACATCCGCCAGGTGGAGATCATCAAGGGCCCCGGCTCCGCCATCTACGGCACCAACGCCTTCTCCGGCGTGGTCAACGTGGTCACCTACAGCGCCGCCGATCTCGAGGGCGGCTTCCTCCGGGCGACCGCGGGCTCCAACGCCAGGCGCGGCGCCGCCTTCGTCATGGGCGACCACACGCGGTTGTCCGGCGGCTCCGACCTCGGCGTCTCGGGCAGCGTGCGCCTGCTGGACACCGACGGTGACGGTCTGGAGCTCAACCCCAAGGGCCAGCACAACATCTCCGGCACCCAGCCGCGGCGCGCGGTGAACGCCTCGCTCCGGCTGCAGACCGACAAGCTCGATCTGGCCCTCGCCGCGGTGGACTACCGCCACAGCTACTACACCCAGCCCCAGGACGACACCCTCGACGTGCTGCTGCAGTCGGTGGACGAGTTCAACCTGGCCTACCGCGACCAGTTCTTCACCGCTCGCTACCGCGTGGACCTCAACCGCAACATCGCGCTCACCCCCTACCTGTACCTGCAGCACTACGACGACCCTGGCTCGTACGCCTGGTTCTCCGACCCCGAGGTCACCGAAGGAGACGACGGCTCCCTCTCGGCCGAGTGGAAGACCACCCTGGTGGAGACCCACAAGGAGACCACCCGCGCTGGCAGCGGCGTCGAATTGCAGGCCCGCCCGGCGGCCAGCCATGTGCTCGTGGGCGGGCTGGGCATGGAGTACAACGGCACCCTCGCCCTGGAGGATCTGCAGTACTCCGACCTGGAGGGTGAGCCAGAAAACGCTGGCTTCTACCTGCCCGATTCCACCGCCCATATCTGGGACGTGTTCGGCTACGTGCAGGAGACCTGGACCGCGCTGTACTGGCTGGAGCTCACCGGCGGCCTGCGCATCGACCTGCACAGCAGCGCGGGCGTGCGCCCGAGCCCGCGCCTCGGTGTGCTCCTGGTGCCCACCGCCGACACCGTGCTCAAGCTGCTCTACGGCTCCGCCTTCCGCGCCCCCACCGTGCGCGAAGCCTACGTGGCCACCGATCAGGACGAAGAGGGCGCCAACATCTGGACCGCAGGCAACCCGGATCTCACCCACGAGAGCATCGACACCATGGAGCTCGAGGTGCTCAGCTCCCCGGGCCGGGTGTTCGATCTCCGCGGCGCCGCCTTCTACAGCCGCATCCGCAACGAGATCGACAAGCGCGAGGTGGCCGACCCGGACCCCGAGCTCGGCGACGCCTACTACGACAACTTTGCCGGCAGCGATGTGCTCGGCGCCGAGATGGAGGCCACCGCCAGCCTGCGCTGGCTCGAGGGCTCCGCATCCTACGCCTGGACCCTGGCCCAGGACCGCGCCGAGAGCCGCCAGCAGTACGAATTCCCGCCCCACATGGCACACCTGCGCGCCACGGTGCATCCCGGCGACGCCCTGCGGGCCAGCTTGATGCTCGACGCCGTCGGGCGCCGCCCGCGCGAAGCCTGGAGCCTGGACGCTGGCCTCGACGACGGCGAGCCCTTCGCCCTGCTGCACGCGGCCCTGGCCACCGACCTGCTGGCCCACAGGCGCGTGCGCGCCGATGTCAGCCTGCGCAACCTGCTGGGCACCGAGTACAGCACCCTGATCTACCGCGACGACGCCAACGAGGTGCGAGATGGCGCACCCAAGTACCCCAACGACCTGGCGGGATCGGGCCGCAGCATCGTGGTAGGGGTCGAAGGAGAGTTCTAGCCAGGAGCCCCTAGCGACCCTCCCCCTGCTCGATGAGCTCGTCGGTGAAGTCGAGCAGCAGGGGATCGATGTCGAGGTCCAGGGACTCGAGCACCGCGCGGTTCAGCACCACCCGTGCGCCCTGGGGCTGGGCCACGGGCAGCCGGGACGGAGGCACACCGTCGTCGAGGATCCGCCGGGCCAGCTCGGCGGCCTGGCTGCCTGTGAGCCCGTAGTCGGGCACCACCGCCAGCAGCGCGCCGGCGTGGGCCAGGGCTTCGGAGGTGGCCACGATGGGGAGGCCGGCTCGGCGCGACTGCTCCCGCAGGTTGCGGAAGTTCTCGGGAGTGAGCACCTGCGGGTCGTTGACCATGAGGATGGCGTCCGCCCGCTTGGCCAGCCTCGCGCTCGCCCCGCGCACGTCGCGGGACGACTGGATGGAGGTCACGTCGATCTCCATCTCCGTGCTGCGAGCGGCGGTGCGCAGGTGCATGGCCGCGGGGTTCTGGTTGGTGAGGATCACCCCGAGCTTGCGCACATCGGGCAGGAACAGCTGCACCTGGCTCATGAGCGTCTCGTAGGGGATCTCGTAGCCCACTCCGGTGACGGAGCCGCCCTCGATCCCATAGCGCTCGGGATCGCGGATCATGCCGTACACCAGCGGCACGTGGGGCATCTCCCGCTGCACCATCCAGGCCGCCTTGGCGCCCAGCGCGAAGACCAGCGGCGGTGGATCAAAGCGCAGGCGGGTGACGATCTCATTGGCCACCGCCCTCTGACCTTGGATGGACAGCACCGTGACAGGGCGCCCGACGCCATCTTCGAAGGCCTGCACCGCCGCATCGTAGACCACGAGATCGTCGCTGATGAGGATCACCACGGACTCGATGGCCAGGGCCCGGCCCGGCAGCAACGCGAGCAGCGCCACCAGCAGGCCCAGACACCGACGGTGGCGACGGCGACGCGGTTCAGCGGCGGCGGCGGTTGTCATCATCGCGGTCACCTGTGCTGGCATCGAAGGGGCACTTGACGTACACGGGGCGGGTGGCTGAGACCGTAGCCGGCTTGCTGCACTCCTGGCCACCCGGCCCCACCACGCGCACCTGGTGATCACCGACGCTGGCGCGCCCTTTGTAGGGCGTGATGCCCACGCTGGCGCCGTCCACCCACACCTGCAGCGAGCGGGGATCGCTGGCCACGTAGAGGTCGCCCTGGGGCCCGCCCGCGTCCGGTACCTGCTGCGCGGGCTCGGCGGGTGGCGGCTCACTGGTGGGGGAGCCGCCGTCCTGGGGAACCTCTGGCTCCTGGGGGGGGGCAGGGGTGGCGGAACCAGCCGCGCCCTCGGCCACATCGGCCGCCGTAGGTTCGCTCTCGGCGGGAGGAGCGGCGGCGGTGCCTGTCCCGGTGGCCTCGCTCGAAGCTGGGGTGCGCGGGCTCTCGCTGCCGGCGCTTCCCGCCGAGGGCTGGCGGCTCCCTGGGCTCCTGACCGGGGTGGACCTGGGAGGCTCGGGCTGCGCAGCCGGCTGCTCAGGAGGAGGCTCCGGCACGCCGGGCTGCTCGGGTGCGAGGGCCGCTGCATCGCCCTCTTCCGGCGTGACGTCTTCGGCGATCAGATCCGCCAGGCTGGGCTCCTCGGCGCTCTCGATGGTCACCTGCAGGGACCAAACCCACCAGCCCAGGCTGCAGACGAGCGCCAGGACCGCGAGCGCACCCAGGGGGGCCACCACCAGCAGCGGGCGCTTCTTCCTGGGGAGCGGCGGGCGGATGATGGCGCTGCGCGACAGCTCCTGGGTGTCGTTCTCTAGATCGGAGGTGGTAGCCGGCGGCGTGGCGAGGGTGGGCTCGAGAGGGGTGACGGGCGGGATGGCCACGGCCCGGGAGATGGAGTTGCTGGACTCGTGGTACTGCCGCAGCCGCTCCCAGATGCCGTCCACCTCTTCGGGGGCCAGGCGCTTGACCAGCTCGGCCCGCTCCTCCTGGGTGGCCAGCCCTCCCACGGTGTCGGCGACAGCGGCGAGATCGGCCTGGAAGTCCCGCGCCGTGGGGTAGCGCTGCTCGCGCTCGCGGGAGAGGGCGCGGGCGTGCACCTGCCGCAGCAGATCGGGATCCGCGAGGCCCTCGGGCAGCTCCAGGGGCGGAAGCTGCCCCATGACGATGCGGTGCATGATCTGCAGCTCGCTCAGACCATGGAACGGTCCTCGTCCGGACACCAGCTCGTGCAGCATCAGGCCCACCGCGTACAGATCGGTGCGGCCATCCAGCGCGACGCTGCCCTCGATCTGCTCCGGAGACATGTAGGCGAACTTGCCCTTCAGGCTGCGCCCCTGGGTCTTCTCGAGCCGATCTTCGGCCAGGGCGACGCCGAAGTCGATGACCTTGACCTCGCCGCGCACCGACAGCATCACGTTGCGCGGGTTGATGTCGCGGTGCACGAGGTTCATAGGCCTGCCGAGGCTGTCCACCTTGTGGTGGGCGTACTGCAGGCCGTGCAGCACCTCGTGCAGCACTGAGAGCGAGAAGCGCAGCGGCAGCCCCACGTTCCTGCGCCGAGCGGCTCGCTGCAGAGCGCGCAGATCGAGCCCCGGCACGTACTCCATGACCATGAAGTACTCTTCCTGCTGGCTGTGCTGATCCAGCTGCTTGCCGAAGTCGTAGACCGCCACGACGTTGCCGTGGTGCAGCTCAGAGTTGATGCGCGCCTCGTCCATGAACATGCGCACGTAGGTGTCGTCCGCCAGGTTGACGCGCGCCACGCGCTTGATGGCCACGAAGCGCACGAAGCTGCTCTCGCCCATGCCACGATGGGCGAGGTCCACCTCAGACATGCCCCCGGAGCCGATGGGCTCCAGGAGCATGTACTTGCCGTACGGTCGTGGGTAGAGGCTCACTTTGGGCTTCCGTCCGGGGCCAGTGTACACCCATCGGCGGGATCCGCAGAATGGCCCCCCACCGGCCCGTCGCGCCGGCGCAGCACCGCGAGCTTCAAGTAGCGCGCCTCGGGGTGGGCCGGCACCACCGGATGATCCGCTGGTTCGCGAGCCAGGTGGACGAGGCTCCAGGTACGCGCAACCCTGGCCACGCCCTTGTACACCGACTCCAGCCAGCGGTCCTCCCGCAGCCGGGCGGTGCAGGAGGCGGTGGCCAGCAGCCCGCCTGGAACCACCATGCCCGCTGCGTGGGCGTTCAGATCGCGGTAAGCGCGTCGAGCCGCGGCGTCGGCCTTGGCGTTGCGAGCGAGGGAGGGGGGATCGCAGATCACCATCCCGACCGGCGACGGGGGCTTCCAGGTGAAGGCATCCGCCACCTCGAAGCCGTGGGCGCCAGGGTCGAGTCCGTTCAGGCGAAAGTTCTCCCGGGCATCTTCCAGAGCCGCGGGGGCCTGGTCCACCGTGATGGTCCGGCGCGCACCGGCCGCCGCCGCGTGCACCGAGAACCCGCCAGTGTAGCCAAACAGGTTCACCAGCTCAGCGCCGGCCGCCCAGGCAGCCAGCCGGTGCCGGTTCTCTCTCTGATCGAGGAAGAGGCCGGTCTTCTGGCCTCGCGCGGGGCGCACGAGGAAGCGGAGGCCATGCTCCCGGACCACGAGCACCTCCGGTGGTTCTGCACCATGCAGACACTCCAGCCCCTGGCGGCCGTCCACCCTGCGCACCCCCAGCCGGCGCACCAGGCTCTGCAGCCAGGGCAGCGCGCGCAGCGCCGACACGATCAGCTCGAGGTGCGGCTCCCAGGCGGCGCTGTACAGCCGCAGCACCGCCAGGGCTCCGTAGCGATCCACCACCACGCCAGGCAGCCCGTCGCCCGCGGCGTTCACCACCCGGTAGGCGTCCGTGTCGGCGGAGAGCGCCAGGCGGCGCCAGCTGTCGGCGCGCTGCAGCCGCTCGTGCAGCAGCTGGGGCAGCGGCTGTGGGTGACGCCCCAGCACCCGCACCGCGATCTCACCCTCGTCGCCGAGCCCGAAGCCGACCCTCCGGCCGCGGGGGTCCTGCAGCTCCACCAGCTGGCCCAGCCGCACTCCACCGCGCAGCCCGTCGCGGTACACCCACGGGTGCCCGCGGGCCACGGGCCCGACCGCGTCCTGGCGCAAGGCCACCTTCCGCACGCTCTTCTCCAGCCGCCAGAGGCGATGAAACGGAGCCTGAATAATAGCGGAAGCGAGGCGTCAGGGGGCGGTGCAACAGGCTGGCTGCCAGGAAAAACAGCCACCAAGCCCGATGGAGACAGACCCATGACCCGCATCGCCCTCGCCGCCCTGCTCGCCCTCCCCGCTTGCTACGTCTACGACTCCGACACCCGCCCCGCCCCCATCAACCACTCACCCGACATCACCTGGGCCGAGGCCGGGTGCTTCTGGGACAACGCCGTCTACGACTGGGTGTGGTACTTCGACGCCGACGTGCTCGACCCGGACGGCTCCTTCGACGTGTGGGAGGTCTACGCCGACGTGTGGGATCTGCGCACCAACACCATGGTGGACAGCTTCTTGCTGAACGACTTCGGCGGTGGCTTCTGGTCAACAGAGTGGCTGCAGTACGAGACCTGGCTCGACTGCAGCTACCCCGACTACGTGGTGGACTTCGTGGCCTACGACACCTACGAGTCCACCGACATCTACAGCGTCTACCCCTACGTCTACTACTGATCCCCTCCCCTACCCCCCGGCCCGCGCGGCCCTCCGCTCCCTCGGAGGGCCGTCGTCGTCTGGGCGCCAAGGGGGGGGTCACGCGCCCCTCGGCGGGCTCGGCAGGGGCCACGGAGCGAGGCGCCCGGGCCCTGCACACGGCCCGCCGCCGCGGCGTATTTATCGCTTGTCTCCCGCCTTTTCCAAACACCTACAGTGTTACATGAAAAAAAAGCCTTGACCTGACAAGATTTCCTTGCTCCGCACGGCACGCCTGTGGTACCCGTGATGAGCGGTCCTATCCCTCCCCCCGCTCCTCCCCCCGCTCCTCCCCCCACAGAAGTCCACCGCTCCTCCGCATGCTGCCCGAACCCACCGCTGCCACGGAAAGCCCGCTGTCCATTCGACTGGAGCCCTCCGAGACCCCGCCCCTCATCGGGCTGGATCGGGAGGCTCCTTTCGACCGGGTCCGCGCCGACATGCAGTCCGCCCTGGCGCCGCAGGCCGGGGACTGGAGAGGAGCGGAGGTCCACCTGGACCTGGGAGCCCGGGAGCTGGATCTCTTCGACCTGCGGCGACTGGTCCATCTGCTCAAGGAGAGCTTCGAGATCGACGTCGTGGGCATGCGCTGCGAGGCCAGCTCGCTGCACCGATTCGCCGAGCGGGAGCTGAAGGTACGCATCCACCTGGACCCGCGAGCCGAGCTGGAGGCTCCCGCACCAGCACCGGAAGCCAGCGACGTAGAACGCGACGACACGGCCGAGCTCCCCGTCGAGGAGCTCGCGGCCACCGGAAGCGACGAGCCCCAGGCAGAGGAGCGAGGCCTCAGGGCTCCCGCACCCGACGTGCCCATCTCCGAGGAACCGGGCGACTCGATCCACGTGATCCGCCGCACGCTGCGGTCGGGCGTGGTGCTGCGCCATGCCGGCGACGTCATGCTCTACGGCGACGTCAACCCTGGCGCCGAGCTCTACGCAGGTGGCAGCATCACCGTGCTGGGCGCCCTCAAGGGCCTGGCCCACGCCGGCACCCACAGCGGCGACGCCGCCTGGATCATGAGCCTGGATCTGCACCCTACCCAGCTGCGCATCGGCCAGCGCATCTGCATCTCTTCCCGCGACGAACAGAGCACCGGCCGGCGCTCTGGCCTGCCGCGCATCGCGCTGGTGCGCGGCGGTGAGATCGTCGTTGAGCCCTACCGGGGTCGGCTACCCCGGCCTGAACCCGCAAGGAGCGGCGCATGAGTGAGTGCATCGTCATCACCTCTGGCAAGGGGGGGGTCGGCAAGACGACCACCACCGCCAACATCGGCGTGGCCCTGGCCCAGCTTGGCGCCCGCGTGGCCGTGGTCGACGCGGACATCGGCCTGCGAAATCTCGACGTGGTGCTGGGTCTCGAGAACCGCATCGTCTACGACCTCGTGCACGTGATCGAGGGCGAGTGCAAGCTCAAGCAGGCGCTCATCCGGGACAAGCGCGTCGAGGGACTGAGCCTGCTGCCCGCAGCCCAGACCCGCGACAAGACCGCGGTCTCGCCCGACAACATGCGCAGGCTCGTGGCGCAGCTCAAAGAGGCCTTCGACTACGTCCTGGTGGACTGCCCGGCGGGCATCGAACAGGGCTTCAAGACCAGCATCGCCGGTGCCGACCGCGCTCTGATCGTCACCACGCCCGAGGTGAGCGCCATCCGCGACGCCGACCGGATCATCGGCCTGGTGGAGGCCGCCGAGCTGCCGGAACCGGAGCTGATCATCAACCGGTACCGGCGCAGCATGGTGCGGGCCGGCGACATGATGGACACGGATGACATCCTCGAGATCCTGGCCATCCCCCTCGTGGGGATCATCCCGGAGAGCGAGGAGGTGATCATCAGCACGAACCGCGGGCAGCCGGCCGCCATGGAGGTCGACTCCTCCGTCGGCGAGGCCATGAGGCGCCTGGCCCGGCGCTTGCACGGCGAGAAGGACGTGCCCTTCATCGCGCTCGAGCAGGACGAGGGCTTCTGGCTCTCGTTCAAGCGCTGGATGGGCCTGGCGCCCGCACGGGAGGTGGCGGGATGAGGCAGCTCATCAACCGCTTCTTCGGCGGACGCACCAACTCCAAGGACGACGCGAAGCAGCGCCTGAAGTTCCTGCTCATCCACGACCAGGTGGACATGACACCCGCCCAGCTCGAGGCCATGAAGGCCGAGATCATGGAGGTGATCTGCCGCTACATGGACGTGGACCACACCGAGACGCTGTTCCGGCTGGAGCGTATGCAGGACAAGGTGGCCCTGGTCTCGCAGGTGCCCGTCAAGCGGGTCACGGCTCGTCCGGCGGTACACAGCCCCGCTTAGCCGCCTGCAGGGGTCGGCTCCCAGCTGCGCTCCAGCAGCTGCTCCGCGGGATCGTCCACGTCGGGTGGAGCTTCGTTGAGAAACAGGACGCGGGCGGCCAAGATGCTCGCGACACGTTCCGCGTGCTCGCGCGGGAGCACGCGGTAGCTGGGCTCCCCGAGCACATCGGACCAGGCCACCGCCAGAGTGCCGAGGCGCAGGCCCTGGGCCAGCTTGAGGGGCAGATCCAGACGATGGAGCGTGATCCCGTCCGGAGCGCGATGCCAGAAGGGCTGGGGCCCGGCGGCCCATCGCAGGGCGTTGTGATCGATGATCTGGTTCACCCTGAGCTCGCGCGCCCGGACCTGCTCGCGCTCGCGGTCCACCTGGCGAGCCTGCGCTCGCCGCTGCAGGACATCTTCTCTGCGCTGCTCCCGCTCGCGCCGCCCGACCTCCTGCCGCTCACGCTTCGAGGCGCG
Source organism: uncultured Enterobacterales bacterium (assembly GCA_964512185.1). Classification (GTDB taxonomy): domain Bacteria; phylum Myxococcota_A; class UBA796; order UBA796; family JAFGLY01; genus CAZEJJ01. The sequence continues at coordinate 59,534 of CAZEJJ010000001.1, forward strand.
CTTGGACTGCGCCGCGCGGCGCTGGCGCTTGAGCCCCTGCTCTGCCTTGCGCTTGTCCTTGCGGGAGGCCAGGCCGGCCTTCACCAGCTGGTCGCGCAGGGACATGGTCGTCAGGCCTCCAGCAGCGCGCTGGCCTGGGAACGGAAGCTGCCCCGGGGGCCGACGCGATCGAGGTAGCTCTGCGCCGCGCGCCGGGCCCCCTCGCGGTCGCCGGCCGCCCGGCAGGCCTGGGCCTGGAACCACGCGGCCTCGACAGGAGCGCGCCCGGCCGAGACCAGCGGCTCGAGGATCTCGATGGCCCGCCCGTGTTCGCCGGCCAGCAGGGAGAGGGCCCCGGAGACGTAGGTTCCCAGGGCCCTGCCGGACAGGCCGGGCTGGATCGCGGCGCGCAGCTCCCGGTGGAAGCGCGCGTGGGAAGGGTCGGAGAGGGGCAGGGCCTCCACCAGCCTCTTGAGCTCATTTTCTGTGGCCGCCCGGTAGGACACGGCGCCCACCTGCAGCACGTCGACGCCTTCTCCGCCCTCGAGTCGGGCCTGCAGCCGACGCAGGGGCAGCGCCAATGCCTGGCCGGCAGGCGCGAAGACCAGGGAGCCATCGCCCAGCTCCCACGCGGACAGCGCCAGCTCACCCTCGCTGCCCCGGACGGCGTGGCCGGGCAGCAGCACGAGCCACTGGCGAACCAGGGCCCTGGCGCGCTGCTCTCCGCAATCCAGCCCGCGACTGAGCCACACGCCCTGGACGGCGTCGGCGGTGAGCTCCGGCGGGTACTCGCCCAGGGTCTCCCTGAGCCCGCCCACCCAGCGCGTGGGGACCTGGGCCGAGGCCCGCTCGATCTCGTCCCGCAGGCCGTAGAAACCGAGCCGGAGGGCCATGCCGGCCAGCTCCACCAGGACATCGGGCTTCAGCCGAGGGTCCTCGACCAGGGCCAGGAGCGCCCGCGGTACGCGCGGATCCCCGTTGACCGCACCGGAGGCGCAGTAGCGCTCGAGCCCCACCAGGGCGCCGGTGCGCACATCGACTCGCGGATCGCGCACACCGCTGGTGAGGTTCCGCAGCACCTCGGGCATGCCCAGGCTGGCGAGCACCTGGAACAGGCCGGTGTTGCGGCCCGGATCGATGCCCCGCAGCCTGCTCAGCACCGCGCGGCGCTGGGAGGTGCTCAGCAGGTCGCGCCGCTCACCCAGCCGGCAGCGAGCCAGCACATGCGCCGCCGCCGCGGCCGACGCCAGCCTGACACCGGGAGACTTGTCGGTCAGCGCAGTCTCGATGAGCAGGTTGAGGGTCTCGGGCGACCCGGACGCCGCGAGCTCTCGGGCGGCCTCGGCGCGCTGGGGGATGCTCCCGGCCTGGAGCGTGCTCAGTGGATCGTCCGACTGGCTCACGAACTCTCCTCCCGGGGCCCGGACCCCGACGTGCGCACCGGCTTGGCCTATCGCCGGGCCCTGGTGGGGTCAACGACGCGACCGCGGCGGTGGGGCAGAACGAGGAGCGCAGCAGCTTCGCCCGCGGGTCGCGGGTACCATGGTGCCCTCCAAGGAGGTGGCCCCCATGCACCGAACCCTCTGTCTCGTCGCCCTGCTCTGTGCGGCCTCCACCCTGACCGCGTGCGGCGCACGGATCCGGACCCTGTACGAGCAGTCGCGCGAAGAGGCGCTGGCTGATCCGGGCGCAGCTGGTCCGGGCTGGACGCCCGACGCACGCCTGGGCATCTCCTGGGACCTGGTCACCGCCCTGGCGGCCCACGAGCTGCGCCGGCAGCTGGAGGATCCCGACGCGGAGCTCGAGCTGAGCCTGCCCCTGGGAGCCAGCGCGTCCGTGAAGCCCGATCTGGAGCTGCAGGACACCAGCGTGGCCGCCGCCAAGGCCTGCGACACCTGCCTGCGCGTCAAGTCGAGCTTCGCAGGCGACCTGGAGTGGTCCCTGGGAGGCCTCAGGGGCCAGGTCCCCGTGAAGGTGCAGGTCTCGGCGGTGCTCGAGCTGCTCACCCGCGAGCAGGGTGACACCACCCACGTGGAGGCCAGCCTGCGGCAGGCCACGGTGCGCCTGCCCGACGCTCCGGAGGTGGAGCGCCTGCGGATAGCGCTGGACGATCCGCTGGCGGAGTGGATCAAGGAGCGCGTCGAGGCGGACTTCCCCCCCATCCCCCTGGCCGAGCTGGGCACCGGCGACATGCCCGTGCGCGCCGTGCGGCTGGAGAGCTCCGACGGCCACGTGCTGGTGCACGCGCTCAGCACCTCGCCGGTGCAGAGCCCGGGCCTGCAGCTGGGCGGTGGCAGCGGAGACTGGTTCGTCTGCGTAGACCAGGCTGCGCTGCTGGGCCTGGCCCGCCGCGCCTCCTTCGAAGCGGGCGAGCTCGAGTACCAGGTCTATGCCGACCCCCGCAGCCTCAGCGTGCAGGACCAGGAGTTCACCATGGGGCTGCGCCTGTGGCGGCTGGCGGGCGTCAGCTGGTGGAGGGACTACCAGGTGAGCGGCACCCTGGGCCTGTCCGGCCAGCGGGTAGAGCTGGAGGCCACGGAGGTGCTCGAGGTGGACCACAGCCGCGGCGCTGGCCTGGTGGATCCCCTCGCCCTGCTGGGTCGCGGCGTCATCCTCAGCGCCATCGAAGACGCGCTGCACATCGCCCGGCCGGCCCAGCTCGAGGGACGCCTGGCAGGCGCCACCCTGCTCATGAACATCGACGCCGCCGCGGGTCAGGACGGCGCTCTGCTGGCCAGCGGCTCCTGGTCCCTGGAGGAGCGCGGCAGCGGCGAGCAGCGCAGCGGCAGCGGCCGCTCCCGCAAAGGCAAGGGCAGAAAGCAGAAAAAGACGGCAGGCTCTCAGGCCGCAGCGGGTGCCGACATCCCCCGCTCGCGCTAGGATTCTCCAGCAGCCCTCACACCCCGCCATCCCAGCACCCACATGACCCGCAAATCCGCCCTCATTCGCCGCCTGCTGTTCTCGGTCGCCATGTTCGTCATTGTGCTGGGCACGGCGGAGCTGGCGGCCAGGTTCCTGGGCACCGCAGCCATCGAGCTGGCCAGCAGCCCGCTCCCTCTAGCCGAGGAGGGCGCCCCCAACCTGCTGGGCAATCCCTACCTGCTCTGGGAGATGTCACCCGGCCTCCGGCAGGAGATGGAGATCGACGTCCACATCAACCGCTATGGCCTGCGGGGGACGGAATGGGAGCTTGACAAACCCGAGGGCATCCGTCGGGTCATGGCGGTGGGCGACAGCAGCGTCTATGGCTTCGGAGTCCACGACGACCAGGTCTTCACCGCCTTCCTCGACCAGGCGCTGGGCGACAAGGTGCAGGTGCTCAACTCTGCGGTGCCCGGGTACTCCACCTACCAGATCATCAACCTGCTGGAGATCCGCTCGCTGGCCTTCCAGCCCGATCTGCTCATCGTGGCCTCGCTGTGGTCTGACAACAACTTCGACAGCTTCGTCGACAGCGACATGCTGGCCGCCTACAGCAGCTTCCGCAACCGGTCCTCGCGCGGCGTCAAGGAGCGCCTCAAGGCCTCGTCCCTGTTCACGGTCCTGGACTACAAGCTGCGGGTGGTCCGCAAGTTCCCAGAAGAGAGGCGAGTGGGCTGGATGGTGGGCCGAGGCGAGAAGATCGGCAAGCGCCGGGTGCCTATCAACGAGTATGCCCGCAACCTCGAGACCATGGCCGAGCTCGCCCACGGCGTCGGCTGCGAGCTGCTCTTCGTGATCCTCCCCAACTCCGAAGATATGCTCTCCACCTACGAGCAGGGAGCCGCCTGGGACCCCTACCGCGAGGTCATGGCCGACTCCGCCCGCCGTCACGGCGCCCCCCTGCTGGACATGCCGGAGCTGTTCCGCGCCAGCCGCCGGGCCCAGGACGAGCTCTTTCTGGACGAGATGCATCCCACCGCCCTGGGGCATCGCATGATCGCCGACGCCATCCACCAGCGGCTCGTCGCCGATGGCTGGATGTCCGGTGTCCCGCTCGAGAGAGACCCTGTCCCCAGCGCCATCCCCACCTGGACCGATCCCTTCTCGGAGGGCGAGCACTCCGCCCCCGACCAGCCGGCCCCCGACCCCTCCACCCTGGCCGCCCAGCCCAAGCCCGAAGAAGCCCCCCGCGTCTCCATCGCCGGCCAGGTCGTGGCGCCAGACTTCCCCCAGTCCCCCATCCAGCTGGACATCATCACCCAGGCCGGCAGCACCCATCGCATCCTGGGCACCCACCGCCTGCCCACGCCGGGGCCCTTCGAGCTGCAGGTGGAGGGCACCCCCACCAGCGTGGCGTTCATCATCTACGTCGACGAAAACGGAGACGGACCGGGCCCGGGCGACACCCGCATCGACCTCACCAGCTCCCCAATCCCGGTCCCCGAAGCCGGTGAGCTGACCGACGTGGTGCTCGACCTGAGCCAGGGCTCGGCGGTGCGCACCTTCGCCGCCGACGAGCAGCCACCGGCCGGCGGCACGGGCCCCGCCCCCGACGCCATCCCCAGGGAAGCCACCTCCGAAAAGGGCTCCTGAGCCCCCAGAGATTCAGCGTCGCTGGTTGACCAGCAGCGCCACGTTCCGCTGCAGCACCAGGAAGGCGATCAGCATCAGGAACCACCAGTGGGACAGGACCGCCGCGACGCCCACGCCCAGGGCCATGGCGACGGAGAGCACCGCCACCACCCTCGCGGCCTTGGAGGGCAGGATCCCCAGCAGCACCAGCAGGTACTCCACCAGCTTGCCACCATCGAGGGGGGACATGGGGAGCAGGTTGAACAGGCTCCAGAAGAAGTTGACCATCACCAGCATCTCGAGCAGCTCCACCAACAGCGCCAGCGGACCACCGTCCAGGCTGGCTCCACCGAGGCCCAGCGCGATGGTGAGCGCGAGCACGATGCCCAGGGAGGCCGCTCCCAGCAGCAGGCCGGCAGCTGGACCCGCCGCGGTGACCAGCAACCCCCGCCCGGCGGTGGGTGCGCGCCGGTACGAGGTGAGCCCGCCGAAGCCGTGCAGCACCACGCGCACCGGCCCCAGCTTGAAGTAGCGGGCCAGCAGGGCGTGCCCGAGCTCGTGGGCCAGCACCGAACCGAAGAGGACGACCGCCCAGAGGGCGCCGCGCAGCAGGGAGCCCGGACCCCCTGAGGCGTTGCTCAGCAGGATGAAGCCCAGCACGAACCAGGCCATGGGATGCACCACGACGGGGAATCGCAGCAGTCGGAACTCCAGGTTCTTCATCGTCGTCCTCTCCGGGCTCTGTTCGCCTCGGGCTGCTCGGCCTCGGGCTCCTCCTGTTCGGGAACCTCGGGCGGCGTGTCGTCGGGCATCTCCAGCCAGCCGAAGGCCACCAACCAGCCCAGGACACCCAGCGCGAAGATGATCACGCTGACACCCGCGGCAAGGTTCAGCTTCCTGTTCACCCTCCCGAGCCTGGCGAGCAGCTCCTCGATTCGATCCTCCAGCAGCTGCTGCACCTGGCGTCGCTCGCGGATGTGGAGCTCCAGCGCCTCCAGCGGGTCTTCGCGGATGGGGAGGCCGGGGATGGACGCGAGCAGCCCCTCGAGCGTGCGCCGAGGGGGAGCCGGCAGATCCATCACCAGGCCGAGGAAGGCGCTCTGCAGCGGGTGATCCTCCCAGCGGTCCGCCGCGTCGGCCAGGGCTCGCGCCGCTCCGTCCAGGGCGTGAGCATCGGCGCCATCCTGCAACATGCACAGCAGGCTGTAGGCCGCGTCGTGGATCTCGAGGGTGCCTGGATGATCGCGGTGATCCTCCAGCCGGCCCACCAGGGCCTCCAGCAGGGCCATGGGCAGCTCGATGGCCTCTTCGGCGTCGGCAGCCGCAGCGCCTCCCGGTTCGTCTGGCGTCAGTGTTCCTCCAGGGGACCGCGGCAGCGGCTGGTTGCGAACGTAATGGACGCGGGCGAGCGGGGTTGACAGCGTGGCCCGTCAAGACTATCTATCGGCGCCGCTCGACCCTCGCCTTTTCTGGGGGTCCGTCGCCAGCGAACCTACTCGGAGTCCGCCATGGCTTCCAATACCAAGGTCACCAAGCACCGCCGCGCGCTGCGCCAGGCCAAGGCAGGTCGCAAGGCCAAGAACCGCCGCGCCAGGCATGGCACCACGCCGGTCTTCCCCATCCACACGCCAGAAGCCGACGCCAATGCGCCCGACCAGGTGTCTCCTCGCGCCCAGCAGGACGACAGCCAGGACGGCTAGCGCAGCTCCGCAGCCACGCGGCTGAGCAGCGCCTCGAGCACCAGACGGGGCGAGACGTTCAGCCGCAGGCGCTGTCTGGCTTGCTCCAGGGCCAGCTCGATGCGCTGGAAGCCTGTGGGCCAGAGGCGCTCGGCCCAGCTGCGCGCCATCTCCAGCTGATCCGGATCCAGCACGAGCTCGTCGCGCCCGCTGGCGCAGCAGGTGGCATCTCGCAGCAGCAGCTCCAGCAGCTCCAGGCAGAGCTCCAGGCGCGGCTCCCAGTCGACGCGCTTGCCCGTCGCGCTGCGCTCGGCGTACCCCAGCAGCTCGGCGGGCCCGCCTGCGAGGGCGGTCAGGAGCTCTCCTCGCGCAGCCTGGAGGGCCACCAGGCGGCCGTCGCCCAGCCGCAGCGCCGCTCCGGGTGAGCCCAGCGCCAACCGCGCCAGCCGTTCCGGATCAGCGAGCCCACGGGCGGCGAGCCACGGCGCGAGCTCGTCCAGAGCTACGGCGCGGAAGCGCACGCGCAGCGAGCGGGAGATGACCGTGGGCAGCAGGCTGGCCACCCGCGACGTGACCAGCACGAAGCCCGTGCCCAGGGGCGGCTCCTCAAGGGACTTGAGCAGCGCGTTGGTGGCCTCCACCCGCAGCAGCTCGGCGGGATCCACGATGACGAACCTGCGCCGCGCGCTGTGCCGATGCAGCGAGAGGCGACGGATGACGTCGCGCACCTGGTCCACCGTGATGGTGCCCGAGGCCTTCTTGGGATCCGGGACCAGCTCGATGACGTCCGGATGGCGACCGGCGCCGATGCTGCGACAGCTGGGACAGCGCGTGCAGGGTGGACGCGCGCCCGGCTCCGCCGCAGCTTCGCAGTTGGCGGCCATGGCCAGGCGCAGGGCGACGGTAGCCTTGCCCACGCCCAGCGGCCCCTCGAACAGGTAGCAGTGGTGCAGCCGCTCGGCCTGGAGCGCGGCCCAGAGGCCCTGGCAGGCCTGATCCTGGCCCAGGATGTCCTGGTAGCCGGGGGCGATGGCGGGGCGTCGTGGCTGCTGATCCATGCGGTGCTCCCTCTATAGGGGCAACCCCAGACGCTCCATGCGGGCGCGCAGGGTATTGCGGCTGATGCCCAGCAGGGCCGCGGCCGCCTTGCGGTTGCCGCCGGTGCGGGCGAGCACGGCGCGCAGCAGAGGCCGCTCGGATCCCGCCAGCACCAGCTTGTACAGCGTGAGATCGCCGCCCGGCTCGTACAGATCCACCACCCGCCGGATGGGGCTCTCCACCAGGTCTTCGTAGGCCGATGCGGCGCCCACCGCCGCTGCATCGGCCCTGGGATCCACCAGGGCCCGCACCGCTGGGGGGAGGTGCCGGGGCAGGATCAGGGCGCGGTCCACCGAGCTCAACATGGAGGCCACGAAGGTCTCCAGCTCCCTGGCGTTCCTGGGCCAGGTGTGCGCGTGCACGAGGGCCCAGGTGGCCTTGCCCAGTCGACGCCGGGGCAGCCCGAGGGCCTTGCGATGCAGATCCACGTAGTGGAGCGTGAGGCCATGCAGATCTTCGGGGCGCTCGCGCAGAGGCCGGAGCCGCAGCTGCGCCCAGTGCCCGAAGCCCGTGGGCAGCGGGTCGCGCGTGGCGGCCACCACGCGCCAGCCATGTCGGGCGGTCCGGCCGCACACCTCCAGCACCCGGTCCTGGGACCAGCCGCTGTGCAAGGGAAGGTAGAGTGTGCCGCGCGTCGCGCCCGCCTCGCCCTCGCCGCTGGCGGCCGCGTCCCCCTGCAGGATGCCCGTGGAGCCCGGCGCCTTGAGGGGGATGAAGGCCCCTCCGCCCCCCAGCCTGTGCAGTGCCTGGGCCACGCGCATCTTCTCGGTGCCGCGCTCACCTTCGAGGCAGACGGGGATGGGCGAGCGGGCGAGGTTGGCCAACACCTGCAGGGGCCGGCTGCCCACACCCAGCAGCTTGAGCAGCCGGATCTCATCCCGGGGGATCGTGCGGATCACCCGACGCCCCAGGCTGCGCAGCAGGGCGGTGGCGCGCCCGGGCATGGCCTCGAGGGGCGGAAGCTCCCCGGCGGCCACCAGCACCCGAGGCTCGTGGGGGAGGCTGCGAGCCAGGCCAAGGAGCAGATCCGCGTCGTCGCGCCCACCCCTGAGCTGCCGCGTGCGCGCGTCGACCAGCACGAGCCGGGTGATGGGCTGGGTGAGCAACTCCACCAGGCGGCTCCAGGTTGACGCGAACACCACGGCGTAGCCCCCTTCGAGCAAGGGGGTGGCCAGCTCCTCGCGGAGGGCCTGGTCGGCCGTGGCGATCACGATCTGGGCCATGGCAGCCTCGTCAGCCCCGGGCTGGCCGCAGCGGCGGCTGCCGCTCTCGCTCGGCCGGGTCGACGATGCTATCTTCGCGCCACTCCCACGTCACTGGCAGGTCACGCGGTGCCACCATCCCTCGCCATCCTCTCCACCCTGCTGCTCGCCTGCTGCGCCGCCCATGCGGGGCGGAACGCCCAGGCGGAGTCTGGCAGCTCCACCTGGGAGGAGCCCGCCCTCGACCCCGGTGAGGGCTCCCTGTGGGACAACATCGAGGACGCGCTGGGGGGCCAGGCGCCCCCCGAAGAGGTGGTCCAGGCCAGCGGCGAGCTGGCCGCAGAGCGCGACGCAGAGCTGGACTTCCTGGAGACCACGGAGAGCCGCAGCCTGGAGCTGGCGCGCTCCTGGTACGGCGATCCCCACGCCTTCCTCACCGCAGATCCACTCTACCTCGACCGGGTGGACGCCCAGGAGTTCGACCTGCCCATCGTCCTCAACGAGCAGGTGGAGCTCTGGCTGCGCTACTTCCTGGGCAGCGGGCGCCGCTACTACGCCCGCTGGCTGGCGCGCAGCACTCGCTACCGACCCATGATCGAGGCGGGCCTGGCCGAACGCGGGATGCCAGCCGACATCTTCTACCTGGCCATGATCGAGAGCGGCTTCAGCCCCAACGCCTACAGCAAGGCCGCCGCGGTGGGGCTCTGGCAGTTCATCTCCTCCACCGGTCGCGCCTACGATCTCAGGGTGGAGTGGTGGCTGGACGAGCGCCGAGACCCCGAGAAGGCGACCGACGCCGCGCTGGACCACCTGCAGGACCTGCACGAGATCTTCGGCGACTGGTACCTCGCCGCCGCTGCCTACAACGCTGGCGCGGGGCGGGTGCGAGGGGCTCTTCGCAAGACCGGGGCCAGCGACTACTGGGGGGCCGCACAGCCCGGCGCCCTGGCCCGGGAGACCCGCAACTACGTGCCCAAGCTGATCGCCGCGGCCATCATCGGCCACCACCCCGAGCGCTATGGGTTCACGGCCATCGACTACGCCGACGAGCTGGCCTACGACACCGTCCCGGCCCCCCACAGCAGCTCGATGGAGGCCATGGCCGCCTGCGCGGATCTCTCGGAGGTCGACTTCCAGGCCCTCAACCCCGCGCTGCGTCGCTGGGCCCTCCCGCCCGAGCCGGTGAGCTACCCCGTGCACGTCCCGCCGGGCAGAGCCGACGAGGCTGCGGCCTGCTTCGCGGCCATCCCACCGTCGGAGCGCGTCACCTTCCAGCGGCACACCGTGGCCCGGGGAGAGAGCCTCGGCTCCATCGCCAGGCGCTACAGCGTCTCCGTGGGCGAGATCGCGCGGATGAACAAGATCCGCAACCGCAACCGCATCTACGTCGGCACCGAGCTGGTCATCCCGGTCCCGGGGCTGCCGCCCAGCGCGGGGGCGCCGGGCTCCGACGCCCCCTCAGCTGGCTCCGGCCAGGCGAGCTCAGGCGGCACCGGGGGCGCGGTCACCTGGCACACCGTGCGCTCCGGGGAGAACCTGGCAAGCATCGCCCGGCGCTACAAGGTGCGCACCGACGACCTCATGGCCTGGAACGACATCAAGGATGCCGACCTCATCAAGGCCGGGCGGCGGCTGCGGGTGCAGGGCGGGGCCTCCCCGGTCGCCACCACGCTGCAGTACGCCGTGCGCAGCGGCGACACCCTGTCCAGCATCGCCGCCAGCTTCGGGGTCAGCGTCGCCGACCTGCAGCGCTGGAACGGTATCCGCGACGCATCGCGCATCCACGTGGGCCAGCGCCTCACCGTGCACAGTGACGCCGCCGAGTGGACCCTGTACATCGTCAAGGGTGGCGACACCCTGGGCGCCATCGCCGAGCACCACGGCTGCACCGTGGCCGAGCTGAAGAGCTGGAACACCCTCTCATCCAACACCATCCACCCTGGTCAGCAGCTCCGCATGCAGCGCTGAGCCCACCGGAATCCACCATGATCCAGGTCGAGGAAGCGCTGGAGCGCGTGATGCAGGGAGTCGAGCCCCTGCCGCCCCGCTCCATGCCCCTGGCCCAGGCCCACGGCCGGCAGCTGGCGGCCCCGGTCCACAGCCCGCGCGCCATCCCCCCCCTCGACAACAGCGCCATGGATGGCTTCGCCCTGCGCTCGGCCGACACGCGGCGGGTTCCGGCCCGGCTCTCGGTGGTGGCCTTCACGCCCGCCGGCAGCCCCCCTGCGGCGGCCATCGAGGCCGGGCAGGCCGTCCGGATCATGACCGGGGCGCCCGTGCCGCCCGGCGCCGATGCCGTGGTGCGCATCGAGGACACACAGCCCCGCGATCAGCAGGTGGACATCCTGGTGTCGGCCCAGTCCGGCCAGTGCATCCGCAGCGCCGGCGAAGACATCGCCCTGGGACAGCGGGTCCTCACCGCTGGCTGCACCCTGCAGGCGGCCCAGCTGGGGGTGCTGGCCTCCATGGGCCAGGCGCAGGTGCAGGTGGTGCGCCGGCCTCGGGTGGCCATCCTGTCCACCGGCGACGAGATCGTCCGCCCGGGAGAGCCGCTCTCGGCTGGCCAGATCTACGGTTCCAACGGCTATACCCTGCAGGCCCTCGTGCGCGAGGCGGGCGCGGTGGCGCTGGATCGCGGCGTCGCTCCCGACGACCTGGATTCTACCCGCGCGGCCCTGCGCGCCTGCCAGCCCTGTGACATCCTCCTCACCACCGGCGGCGTGAGCGTCGGCGACCACGACTGGGTGCGCAGCGCACTCCAGGAAGAGGGCGCCGATCTCCAGGCCTGGAAGGTGGCGGTCAAGCCCGGCAAGCCCGTGGCCTTCGGCCGGCTCGGCGGCTGCCGGATCTTCGCGCTGGCCGGCAACCCCGTGAGCTGCATGGTGGGCTTCTACCAGTGGGTGCGCCCGGTGATCCGCGCCATGCTCCGCGATCCCAGGCCCTACCTGCCGGTCATCGACGCGCTCGCCACGGAGCGCATCGCCAAGCGTCCCGGGCGGGCCTGGCTCGAGCGGGCGCAGCTCGAGCGCAGCGCCGACGGCTCCTGGCTGGCCACGCGCACCGGCACCCAGTCCTCCGGGGCGCTCAGCTCCATGGCCCATGCCCACGGCCTGCTGCTGCTTCGCGGCGACTCCACCGGGGTGGAGCCAGGTTCCAGGGTGCGGGTGATGGTGCTGGACTGGTCCTTCCTGGCTGGCCAGAGCCCCGACTACGGCTGGTAGCGCGGTCCCCAGCCCATCCACAGGGCCGTGCCAGGATAGGCCAACGGACAGGCGCCCGACACAGCGGAGCCAGACCCGGCTTGCATCCAAGCCTCGAACGGGCGACGATCCTTCTCCAGCCCAGGACCCACCCACCGAGGAGCCACCATGGGCGCCGAAGAGCATCACCACCTCGCCGGATCCGACCCGGTGGCCTTCCACGTCATCGTCGTGTCCACCAGCCGCACCGCCCACACCGACCGGAGCGGACCGCTCATCGTCGAGCGCATCGAGGCCGCCGGGCACCGGGTCGTGGGGCGCGACCTGCTCCCCGACGACCAGGCCACGGTCCACGCTCGCCTGCGGTCGCTGCAGCAGCAGGGGAGGGCCGAGGTGGTGGTCCTGTCGGGCGGCACCGGGCTGTCCGCCAAGGACCGCACCTACGAAGCGGTGCAGCAGCTGCTCGACAAGGAGCTGGCCGGCTTCGGCGAGATCTTTCGCCGCCTGAGCTACGACGAGATCGGCAGCGCCGCCATGATGTCTCGCGCCACGGCGGGCCTGGCGGGGAGCCTGGTGATCTTCGCGCTGCCCGGCTCCCCCAGCGCCTGCCGCCTGGGCCTCGACGCGCTGATCCTCCCCGAAGCGCAGCACCTGCTGTTCGAGCTGCGCAAGGAACGCGCCGGCGACGAGCCCAGCGAGCGGGCTCCCCTCGCGCCCACGGAGCCTGACACCCCAGCCTCAGATCCTCCCCCCGAGCTCGCAGCCCAGGACGATCGGAAGCTGCAGGTCGACCTCGTGGAGCACGGCACAGCCGAGGCGCCAGAGCAGGCCGAGATCGTCTCGATCAGCGCCGGCTGGAAGGGCGCGCTCGAAGCGCTGGGAGCCACGGTGGACGCGGGTCGCTTCCACAGCCCGCCCGCCGCCATGGCCGCCATCGACCCGGTGCGCAACGTGCTCGAGTCCGCAGGGCAGGTGGGCACCGCCACCCTCGAAGACGGCACCACCTACGGGCTGTTCGGCTACCCGGATCTGCTGCGGCCTGCATCCAAGGTGCTGCTCGTCATGGACAGCGGTCCCCTGGGCGCCGCCATCGCGCTGCACCGTCATCCGCGGCAGGTGGGCCTCGCTGCCGCTCCCGGACAAGCTGTGCTGGGGCACGCCCACAGCCGCGCCGGGCTGGAGCGCATCGCCCAGGAGGTCACCGGCGGGCCGTGGGACTTCGATGGGCAGCTCTTCGCGGTGGAGGGCGACCGCGTCTACGCGGTGGCCGACGACCGGGTCAGCTCCTGGGACGGCCGCAGGGAGCGCCTCGAAGGCACGACGGGTTCCGCCATGGCGAGCCTCATGCTGCGCTGGTCCCAGCGGTAGGGACGCTGGCGGCCGCCATGGAGCAGCGCCGCCCGCCGCAGCGGGAGCAGGCCCCTGCTGGCCGCTGCCCCCACCTGCCCGGCGCGCCAGCGGTGGCCCGCTGCTGCGGCTGCGGCTCCGATCTCTGCGCCGCCTGCGCGCAGCGGGCCGCGGCCAGAAGCTGGTGCGCCACCTGTCGGCCCGCCGCGGCCCCCCGCGCGCATGCGCAGCGGCGTGGCACCGCCGGCAGCGTCGCGAAGCTGCTGGTGCTCGCCGTGGGTTCCATCCTGGGGACCTTCGCGCTGGCCTGCCTGCTCGCCTGGCAGGGCGCCACACGACAAGCCGAAGCCGATCGAGAGTCCCTGGCCCACCTGCGCTTCGCCCTGGAAGACTTCTACCTGGACATGTCGCGCTATCCCACCACCCAGGAGGGGTTCGCCGCCCTGGTCTCTCCCGATCCCGAGATGCTCGGTAGACCTCTGGACGGCTGGCGAGGCCCCTACCTGGACCTGGCGCGGGTGAGGCTGCGCTGGTCCACCCAACGAGGCGGCCTCTCGGACCGCTACGGCTATCCCGTCGTCTACTACGCCGGCCCGAGAGGCGCATGGGTCTACGTGGCCGCGCCCGGGCCCAACGGTCAGCTGGACTCGCCAGCGCTGGGCACGGCCGCCTTCGACGGCACCAGCCAGGGCGACGACATGGTCGTCTGGGTGGAGGGACCGTGAGGAGCGCCCTGGCACCCGCCGATCGCGCCTTCAGTGCGCTGCGCAGGGCGCCGGAGATGGTGCTCACCTGGTGGGCCTCCACCCTGCCCATGCTGGGCATCGGCTGGGTCCTGCTGGCCCGAGCCTGGCGGGGAGGTCCGCCCTGGTTGAGCGGGGACCTGCTGGCCCTGTTCTCCCTGTCCGCCCTGCTGGTGCTCGCCGCGGCCTGGTACGCCATGGGGGCGGCCTTCATGCTGCACCAGGCGCGAGCGGCGCTGGAGGGACGGCCGCACCGTCGCCTCCCCAGCCCTGGCCGCCTCGTGGATGACCTGGCCCCCATGGCGAACGCCCTCGGGGCCCGCCTCCTGCTCAGCTGCGCGGCGCTGATCCCGCTGGGAGCCGCGCTGCCCCTGGCGCGCATCGCCAGCGCCACCTGGCCGATCAGCGCGGTTCTGGGCCCCCCCCTCCAGCGACGCTGGCTGCCGCCGCTTTCGGTGGTGCTGATCTCCCTCGCCTCGTGGTCGCTCGTCATCCTGATCACCGTGAACCTCGCGGTGCTGCTGAGCTGGCTGCGCTTCGGCTCCCTGCTGGAGAGCTCCCAGCTGCTCTCGCGCCTGTCCGACCCGGCGAGCTGGCTGCTGGCGCTGGCCCTGGCGCTCTCCGTCGTAGAGCCCTGGCGGGCCCTCGCGCTGGTGTCGGCCCTGTACCCTCCCGGACCAGCGCGCCCGGCGACAGGCCACGAGGAGGCGTCTTGATCTCCCTGGCAATGCTGTTTTGCCTGGGCAGCGCTCACGCCGAGTCCATCAGCCTCGAGGGCTGGCGCACGCTGCTCCGCGATGCACAGCGCCAGGTGACCACCAGCTCCCCGACCGCTCCGGTGGCCCTGCGGCGCCTGGCCGATCGCCGCGTACGCGATCCCGAAGGGGGGATCATCGAGGTGGACGACGGCGTCCTCCAGAGGCTGACCCTGGCAGCCGACAGCCTGCCCGACGACGACGCCTCACGCCGCGCCACCGCCCTGCACCTCGCGCTGCTCGAGTCCGAGGCGGACCAGCTCCTCCGGGCCCCACCCCCACCCTACGCCCGGGCCATCAGGCCAGACGGGGCCCTCTTCCCCACCACCACCCGGCCCCTGCCCCCCGCCTCGGAGGACTCGAGCCTGCAGCCATCCCTGGAGGCCGGCTGGAGCCGCGTGCGAGCCTGGGTGGGGCTGGCCATCACCGGCCGCGGCAGCGGCCCGCTGGGCGTGCCCTCCACCGTCCTGCTGCTGGTGAGCCTCGTCTTCCTGCTGCTGGTGGTGTGGCCGGCGCTCAGCCGCGCTCTGCCCGGCGGGCAGGTGGCGGCGCAGAGCGCCACGGGCGATGCGGCTCCCAGGCACAGCCCGCTGGGCGAGCGCCTGCTGCGACTGCTGGCGCGCCTCGAGGGGGAGGGCCTGCTCCGACGGGCCCGCCTGCTGACCAACGGCGAGGTGCTGCAGCGCCTGCCGCTGCCCTTCGGCCGCGCCCTGCGTCCCGCCCTTGAGGCTCACGATCGCGCCTGCTACGGCTCACTCTCCGAGCAGAGCGCTGACGATCAAGCGTTGGAGCGCGCTGACGCCGCCCTCCAGGAGCTGCTGTGAGCGCCGCGCGCGGACGCCCCCTGGCCCTGGCCGCCCTGCTGGCGGCGCTCGCGGCCGGCTCGATCCTGGCCGGCAGCGTGAGCCCGCTGGGACCCCAGGGGAGTACTCGCGGCTCCGCCAGCCTGCTGGTGGGCTCCAGCTACCACGACGGCCCGCGGGGGGTCTCCGACCTCTTCCGCCTCCTCAGCCGCAGCGGGCCGCGCACGGGCCGCTGGATCCGGCCCCTCACCCAGCTGCCACCCGGCGGCACCCTGGTGGTGGCGGCGCCCTCCAGGGCGCTGGGGAGAGAGGAGCAGCGCCAGCTCCTGCTGCACGCCGAAGCCGGCGGCACCGTGGTCTTCGTGGCCGAGGAGCTGCCCGAAGCCATCGAGAAACGCGGAATCTCACTGCAGCAGGTCCCCCTGCCGGCCGCCAGCCGACCGCAGCTTCCATCGCCCCTGGTGGATCCGGAGGCCCCGCTCGAGAGCCGGGGCATGGCGCTGGTCAAGCCCTCGGCTGCGTCCCTGTCCCTGTACGGCTCCAGTCACGGTGCGCGCATCGCCCTGGCGCCCGCCGGCCAGGG
This sequence comes from uncultured Enterobacterales bacterium, assembly GCA_964512185.1. Classification (GTDB taxonomy): domain Bacteria; phylum Myxococcota_A; class UBA796; order UBA796; family JAFGLY01; genus CAZEJJ01. Next base: position 75,417 of record CAZEJJ010000001.1, read on the forward strand.
GCGCCTGCTGATCGTCACCGATCCCTTCATCCTGAGCAACGAGGGCATCCGCCGCGACGGAAACCTGCGCTTCGCGTGGCGGCTGGCCCACGCCCTCCCGGAGCCCATCTGGTTCGATGAATTCCACCACGGCTTCGAGCCACAGCGCGGCATGCTGGCCTACGCCCGCTTCAAGGGCCTGGGGCCCATCCTGCTGCTGCTCTGCGCGGTGGCCATGCTCGCCCTGTGGAGAGCCAAGCTGCGCATCACCAGCCCACTGCCCACGACGCCACCGCGGGCTCCCGGCCCCGCGGCGCTGGTGGAGCCCCTGGCGCGAGCGCTGCGCGAGGCCGACGACAGCGCCGCGTGCCTGGCCCTGCTGGGGGCACCGGCTCCTGCCGAGGGCTCTCAGAAACAGAGCCTGCTCGACCTCGCGCGGGCCGCCCGCACCCGCTCCTCTCGCACCTGATCCCGAGGCACGCATGGACACCGAAATCCCGCAGCTCACAGAGACCTTCGCCCAGCATATCGAGCGCGTGGTGGTGGGGGGCGCTCCCCTGGCCGAGGTCCTCCTGTTGGCCCTGGCCGCGGGTGGTCACGCCCTGCTGGAGGGGCCGCCCGGCACGGGCAAGACCCTGCTGGGGAGAGCGGTCTCCAGGCTGGTGGGGCTGCCGTTCCGCAGGGTCCAGCTCACCCCCGACCTGCTGCCCGCAGACATCACCGGCACCATGGTCATGGCCCCCGGTCAAGGGGGCCCGAGCTTCAGGCCCGGGCCGGTGTTCACGGGTGTGCTGATGGCCGACGAGGTCAACCGGGCTCCCCCGCGCACCCAGGCGGCCCTGCTCGAAGCCATGGAGGAACGCCAGGTCACCGTGGACGGCGTCTCCAGGCCCCTGGATCCCCACTTCACGGTGATCGCCACCCTGAACACGGTGGAGGTGGACGGCGCCTGGCCCCTGCCGGAGGCCCAGCTGGATCGCTTCGCCGTGCACGTGCGCATGGGCTACCCCAGCGCGGCGGTGGAAGCGGAGCTGCTGGAGCGCATGGAACGAGGGCTCGATCCCAGGGGAGCGGCCCTGGCTGCCCTCGAACCCCTGCTTGACACCCGGCTGCTCGACGAGCTCGCCGGAGCCTGCCGATCCGCGCGCATCGCCCCCGTCGTGCAGCGCTTCCTCCTGGAGCTGGTCCAGGCCACCCGGGCGGACCCCCGTGTCGCCCTGGGCCCGTCGCCCCGCGCCGTGGTCCAGCTGGCGAGCCTCTGCCGCGCCCGGGCGGCCCTCGCCGGCCGCGATCACGTGCTGCCCGACGACGTAGCCTCCCTGCTGCACCCCGCCCTGGCCCACCGGGTGCGGCTGCATCCCGAGGCCTTGCTGGACGAGGAGGACGCCGCCGGTGTGCTCGACAGCGCTCGAGAGCAGGTGGAGGTGCCGCGTTGACCCGACCCGGTCCGCTGGCCATCGCCGCCCTGGCGGCCAGCCTCGCCCCCGCCGCGCTGGCTCATCGTTGGCCCATCGCCGGTACGGTGACCATCATCTGGCTGCTGGGCTGGCTGGCGGCGACGGCCCTGGCTGCGGCGCGCCTACCCCGCAGGGAGCACCTGCTGCTGGAGCCCGAGCTGCCCGGGCTCGCCCGCCAGGGTGTGCCCACCTCACTGCAGATCGGCCTGACCAACCTGCACTTCCGCAGCCTGCACCTCGAGCTGTGCCTGGTCCGGCCCGAGGGCGTGCGGCTGGAATCCGACGCCCACAGCTGCCGCCTCGAACCGGGAGCCCACCACCGGCTCCAGCTGGCCCTGACTCCGCAGCGGCGGGGCGAGCTGTCCTTGGGCGATCTTCGCCTGAGCCTCTCGGACGGCCTGGGCTGGCTCGAGCGCATCGTCGATGTGCCCACAGAGCAGGAGCTCGCCGTGCACCACCGTCCCCTGCCTGGCCGTGTCCTGGCGGGTCTCCTGCCGCGGGTGGCTCCGGCGCGCCCGGCACCGTCCACCGAGCGCGCCGCCTTCGCGGGGCTGCGCCCGCTGGGCCCGGGTGAGGACGCCCGCGACCTGTGCTGGAGCGCCAGCGCCCGCAGCGGCGTGCCCATGACCCGCACCTGGGAGAAGCCACGGGCGGGTCCCGTGCTGATCCTGCTGGACCGGGGCTCCGGCATGGCGCTGGACTGCGAGGGCTGCGAGTGTCGCTTCGACCGCGCCATCTCCATGGTTGCGGGCATCGCCCACGCGCTGCACCATGGCGGGCACGCGCTGGGGCTGGCCAGCTGGAGCCAGGGTCTGGACAGCTGGATCGCGCCCAAAGCCCGGGGCCTGCACCGGGTGCTGGAGGCGCTGCCCCGGCTGCATCCCGCCGGCGCGCCCTGGGACCCCAGCGAGCTGCCCGCAGCCCTCAAGACGCGCCTGCGTCCCGGCGCCACCATCCTGGTGCTCACCGAGCCCGACGGGGAGCCCGACGCGCTGCGCGCCGCCATCGCGCAGCTGGGCAGGCGCCACGCCGTGCGCGTCCTGCTGGTGGGCGATCCGCCGCTGCTGTCTTCCGCCAGGCGCCCGGTGCACCAGGCGGACGACGCCTGGCGCTACTGCGCGGCGCTCGCCCTGCTCCAGGAGCGCCGGCGCGCTGCGCGGCTCTGGAGCTCGGCTGGCGCGCGGGTGGTGGACGCCGGCGGACGCCTGGACGGCGCCCACCAGGCGCTGCCCAGGTAGGCCAGCAAGCTCGCACCGAGCAGCGCCGCGAAGCCGAAGCTCGCCCAGTCCGGCTTCGGAACCGGCGAGAAGAACCCCTCCACCAGCGCCGCCAGCCCCAGCAGGGGCACCAGCGCCACCGCCACCGGCCCGGCATGGGAGGCCGCCCGTCGCAGGGCGGCACCCCGGCCCCCTGGACCCGGGATCACCAGGGCTTCGCCCAGGGCGAGCCCGGCCGCACCCGCCAGCCACACGGCGGGGAACTCCAGCACCCCGTGGGGCGCCACGAAGGCCCACAGCACGCGATCCATGCCGCGAGCGTGCACCAGGCCCGCCACGGCACCCAGGAAGGCGCCGTTCTCCACCATGGCCGCGACGGCGCCGAGCCCAGCCAGGATGCCTAGAGCCACGGCCTCCACGGCCGCCTCCACGTTGTGGGCCAGCAGGGACCCCGACAGCGCCGGCGCGGCGCTGACATCCACCTCCTCCAGCCAGTGCTGTCCATCGGCCAGCCTGGCCAGGATGCCCTCGTGCACCGAGGCCGGCAGCAGCCAGGAGGCCGCCCAGGGATCGAGGGTCACGGCCACCCAGCCGAAGCCCGCCGCCAGCCAGAACAGCCCCGCCGCCACCAGGATGTGCCAGCGCAGCTCGTAGACGTGGCCGGGAAAGCTCGCGAGCGCCCCCCTCAGCGCACTGGGCAGCGAGCGCCGGACGCGAGAGGCCGTGAAGCGCGAGCGCAGCTCCAGCAGCCGAGCCCTGCCCCCCGGCTCCGCCCGCCCCTGTGCCTGGGCGCGCCCCAGCTCCACCGCCGCGCGCCGGTAGCTCCTGAGCAAGGCCATGGGACCACCGCTGTCCGGGCGCTCCGCATCCTGGCCGCTGCGCTTTGACTCTCGACCCATGGTGACCTTCTACCCCATCGCGGCCGGCCGCCGAGCCGGATCCGTTGCTCACAGGCAGCGTGACCGCTCGCTGGACCGTCGGCTGTCAGGATGGTGAGGCCGTCGTCACCTCCCCACGTCGGGATGGGTCGGCTCTGGCGAGCACCAGAGGGGCACGTCTCGAAGGCGCTGAAGGTCGGAGCCCGCTCACGTTCAGCTGAGGTATGAAGCTCGATGTGGGGTCGAGGCCCAGCCCTGCCCGCCGGGGAGAACCTGCGCTGGGCGGGGACAGACCCCGCGGCCTCCCTGGGCCGAATCGCCGACCACCTGCTGGGCCGACAGAGCCACCACCTCTGCTCCCGCGAGCCCTGCGGCGGCTGAGCCTCCTGGCCTGCGGCACTACTCGATATACCCCAGCGCCTGCAGCTGGCTGCGGCGGTCTTCGTCGAGGCTGACGGCTGGCGCCTGCTGGCCGCGCCGCTGCAGCCAGGCCACCGGAGTGTGGCTGGGCACGGTGCTGGTGGGGTGGGCGTCGAGGAACCCGGGGGCCAGCACGCCCTCCATCACCTCGCCGGGCATGTCCTCGGCCAGAGGCACCTCCAGCAGGGCCAGCACGGTGGGCAGCAGGTCGTAGACCGAGCCCAGCTCGTCCAGCTGCGCCCGCCGGCTGGGGGGCCCCTGGCCGGTGGAGCGGATGGCCGGACCCGCGGCCACGAAGAAGCAAGGGATGCCGTTGGGGTGGCCCGCCGAGATGAGCTTGCCGTTGGGATCGTCTCCCTGGAACGCGGCTCTCTTGTTGATTCGCTTCATGCCGTGATCCGAGACCACGATCACGGTGGCGTCCAGGGGCGCCGCCGCCACCACCTCGCCCACCACGCTGTCGGCCCAGGCGTAGTAGGCGGGCACGTAGTCTCCCAGCGCCGCCACCTCGGCTTCGCTGGGGGGGCTCTCGTAGCCCCCGGGGTGCAGGTAGCGCCAGAAGCGATGCCCCACCACGTCGGTGCCGCTGATGTACAAGGCCAGCAGATCGTAGCTCTGCTCCTCCTGGAGCAGCTCCAGCGCCACGGCCCGGTAGATGGCATCACCGCGCAGGGCCCACAGGCTGGAAGCCCACAGGCGCTGGGCCACCGGGCCCAGGCTCTCGTCCCAGGGCCTGCCGAAGAGCGCCTCCAGCTGCTCGCTGAGCCCGTCGCTCACCTGCTGGGCCAGGTCCAGGAACTCCGCCTGCCGCTCCTCCGGGTGCACCTGCCGCTCCATGCCCTCGAACAGGGCGCCCTTGCCGGTGCGGGTGGAGGTGCCCTGCTTGTCTGGGGCGCTCAGGTTCACCTGCGCCACCAGGACGCCGTCGACGGGCTCCACCGGCCAGGTGAGCCACCAGCCCACAGTGGCTGAGCGCCGCCCGTGGTCCCCCAGGATCTCCCAGAAGGCGCGCGCCTTGCGGTCGGCCGCGTTCACCAGGCGCGCGTCCTTTCGCTTGCTGGTCTTGAAGCCCGTGATGCCGTGCACCTCGGGTGAGACACCCGTGGCCACCGTGGTCCAGATGGCCGGAGAGACCGTGGGGATCAGGGTCTCCAGGGTGCCGTACTGCCCGCGCTCCATCAGGGCGGCCAGGTGGGGAAGCCGGCCCTGCTCCAGCATGGTCAGGGCCAGGTTCCACTCGATGCCGTCCAGGCCCACCAGCACCACCGGGCCCACGGGCACGGGAGCCGGGGGAGCGGCTGGAGGTCCAGCGCTGGAGCAGGCGCAGCCGAGCGCCACCAGCAGCGAGGCCAGCACGGGAAGCAGCGGATTTCGGCGCGCGTTGCTCATGCTCGCCTCCTAACATCAGCCCCCGGCCCGCGGCGCACCCGAGCCTACTCAGGGCACCAGCCGTAGTCGTTCAGGTACAGGTAGGCCTTGCCGGCTCCATCGCCGTAGGCGCCCACCACGAAGTCGTCCACGCCGTTGCTGTCCACGTCGCCCACGCCGTACAGGGCGCGGCCGGTGTGGGCCCCCGCGCTGAGCCCGTGCAGCATGCGATCCGCCGAGCTGAGCGGTCGCTCCTGGCTCCAGCTCTCGCGCTCGCGCCCCAGGAAGACGTAGGCGCGGCCCGCCTCGGTGTAGGGGTAGTCCTCCTCGTCTGCGCCCACCAGGAAGTCCAGCCGGCCGTCACCGTCCACGTCGCCCGCTGGAGCCAGCCCTTCGCCCGTAGAGCCGAAGAGATCGCCGCCGCCATCTCCCACCCAGGACCAGGCGATGTCGGCGGCGGCCTGCTCGCCCGGCTCGATCTGCGCACCGGAGGCCAGGTAGATCTTGCCCGCGTCGGTGAGGCTGGTCGTGTCGTAGCCAGCGGCCACGAACAGCAGATCGGGCACTCCGTCGCCGTCCATGTCACCCGCCGAGGCGATCATGTCGTGGGTGCCCAGCTCGTCGCCGCCTGCCTCTCCGAGCCAGCTGGCCCAGGCGCCGCCCACCACCAGGCCAGCGAGCCCATCCAGCTGGGTGTACAGGTGCACGGCTCCGCCATCGATTTCGGTCAGATCGCTCTCCTCGGCGGCCACCAACAGGTCGTCGGCCCCGTCTCCGTCCACATCGCCCGCCGAGGCGATGGCGTTGCCGAAGCGGGCGCCGCTCTCCGCCGGCGCCAGCTGGATGGGGGCAGAGTCCAGGCTGCTGACCCCGTAGGTGGCGCCGCTGCCCAGCACCACCCAGGCCCGGCCGTCCTCGCTGTCGTGCTTGGCAGACCCGATGGCCAGATCACCGTAGCCATCCCCGTCGAAGTCCCCGGAGCTGATGTCCTCGCCGGCCACCTCGGAGCCAGCCGGTCCCACCAGCTCCACGTCGGCGGCGCTGTACGACATGCTGCTCCAGCTGCTGCGCCCCATGAACACATAGGTGTAGCCGTCGCCGTGCGCGGAGAAGGCCGCCACCTCGTCGAGGCCGTCGCCGTCCAGATCTTCGACGCCCGTGACGTTCTGCGCGAAGCGCTGGGCGGTGCTGTCGCCGGTGATGGCCACCAGGGTGGCGGCCGGGATCTCGGTGCTCCACCCAGCGTCTCGGCCGAACACCATCCAGATGCCCCCATCCCAGGCGTCGGCGGGGTAGTCGCGGGCCCCGATCAGGAAGTCGTTGAGCCCGTCGCCGTCGAAGTCACCGGGGTCTCCGAAGGAATACCCAAAGTCGTCGTTTTTGAAGATCCCCTGGATCTCCACCACGCCTCCTCCGTGGCAGGCGCTGTCCTGATCCCCGACGTCAGCCGAGACTCCGGGGTGCACGTCGGCGTCCGTGTCGTCGCAGTCACCCTCTCGGGGGCTGTAGCCGTCGCCGTCGCTGTCGACCGTGTCGTCGCAGTCCACGATGTCGATGTCCACCTGGTCGGAGGCGCTGTTGCCCCAGGGATCGGTGACGGTCAGCGTGATGCTGTGCTCGCCGTCGGACAGCCCAAGGGCGTAGTGGCTGGGCAGGCCATCATCCGGAGCGGAGCCCGAGTACAGCTCGCCGTCCACATCGCTGGCCCAGACCACCTGCAGGTCCCCGCTGTCGTCCGCCGGATCCGTGGTCTTGCCGTTCAGGCGCACAGCGAGTCCCTCGAAGCTCCAGTAGCCATCGCTGGGCCAGGTGATCTCGGCGGTGGGGCTGCCGTCCACCAGCACCGTCACCTGGTCCGTGGCCTCGCTGCCCCAGGAGGCGTCCACCTGCAGGGTCAGCTCGTGGCTGCCGTGGGACAGCTCCGCCGTGCTGGAGACGGCACCGTCCTCGGGGATCTCCGCTAAGCCCAGATCGCCGTCGATGCTCGATCTCCAGCGGGCCTCTGCCAGCGCAGGATCGCCCACGGAGCCCACCAGGCCCTCCAGCAGCTGAGCGCCCTCTGCCAGCCTGTCACCCTCGCCGGGAGACGTGATGCTGGCCCACACGTCCAGCGTGGTCAGCGTGACCTCCACCTGCGGGCGGTCGAGATCGTCGCTGTGCACAGTGAGCGCGCCCTCCGCGAGCTCCAGCGCCTGGCACTGCACCTCCACCTCCACGCTCTCGTCCTGGCCGATGGTGAAGGGTCCATCGCTCCCCACCAGCGAGAACACACCGCCCGCATCGTCAGACAGCTCTACCTGGCTCACCTGCAGGCTGCCCTGGCCCGTGCTGGCGATGCTGAACGCAGCGAAGCTGGCCTCGGGCTGCACGGGGAACTCCAGGCTAGTGGGTGAGACCTGGATGGTGGGCTGCGTCACCTGGGCGATGGCCGGTACCAAGACGCTGGCATTGTCGGGATCGCTGGAGAGCACCTCCACCACGCCCGCGAACTCGCCGATCTCGACGGCCACGAAGCCCACCTCCAGGCTCACGACCCGGCCGCCTTCGAGCTCGGCCTCGTAGGGATCCACCCAGAAGGGATCCTCGGCGCTGACCCCCAGGACCCCGACGGGAGCCTCGCCCGGGTTGGCCAGCTGGAGGGTGAGCACCGGCCGCTCCCCCGTGGGCATGGACCCGAAGTCCAGGGCCTCCGGGGTGACCGTGAGAGCCCCCGGCAGCAGGGCCGGGTTGTACTCCTGGCAGCCGAGCCCCCACGAGGCCCCCGTGACCAGGATGGCGGCTGGCGTTCGCAGCTTCATGCCTCCTCCTCTCCGCACCCAGACAGAGTAGCACCACCGCCAGCGCGCAGAGCTGCGGACCATCACCACAGCGGCGAACAGAATAGGACCAGGCCAGGAGATCACCTGCGAACCCCCACGCCGACCCCAGACCCGCCAGCTGGCTGCGAGCTGTTGCTCGAGGAGGGCACCCGGGTGTCGCTGGTGCCCGCGGGCCTGGCCACGCGCCTGGCCGCGCGCGGCATCGACGCGCTCTGTCAGCTGGTGCTGGCGGGAGCCTGCCTGGTGGTCCCGGGCACCCTGGCGGAGCGCATGGTGGTGGAGAGCCAGGCCGAGGCCACCGCCCGGGTAACGCTCATGGTCATCGCGGCCCTGGGCACCCTGGCCAGCGCCTGGATCTACCCCGTGTTCTTCGAGCTGGTCTGGCGCGGACAGAGCCCGGGCAAGCGCGCCATGGACATCGCGGTGACGGACCAGGAGGGGCGCGCCCCCACCGCGTCTGCCGTGGTGATCCGCAACCTGCTGCTGGTGGTGGACCTGCTGCCGGTGGCGGGCCTGCTGGGCCTGGTGGTGGCCATGGCCGATCCCAACCGCCGCCGCATCGGCGACCTCGTGGCCGGCACCCTGGTGATCGACCAGGACCCCGAGGTTTCCCAGCTGGAACACCGATAGCTAGAACATCGACTCTTCGATGACCAGCTGGTCCCCGGCCTGCAGCACGATGTCCGTTTCGCGGCCCTGGAGCAGGCGCTTGAGGTTGAAGGAGATGCGCTCACCGTCGCGCATCACGTAGGCCTCGCGCAGCTTGGCGAAGTTGGTGGGGCCCCCGGCCTCGGCCAGGGCGCGGGTGACGGTGAGGCCGTCCCAGAAGGGCACCGTGCCCGACTTCTCCACCTCGCCGGACACATAGACCACCATGCCCTCCACCACGTTGACCACGTCGCCACCCTGGAGGAGCAGGTCGCCTTCACCGTCGGCGAGCAGCCGATCGAGCTTGACCACCGTGACCTGGGCGCCGCCGTTGGCACCGCGCTGCAGCCGGACCTCCTTGACGGCCTTCTCGGCGATGACGCCGCCCACCAGGGCCAGCATCTGGCGCAGGGTGGTGGGGCCCTGGAGGTAGACCACGCCCGGCTGTGCCACGGCGCCCAGCACCTGCACGGGCTGGCTGCCGTAGCGCTCCAGCTGCAAGGTGACGTGGGGATCCACCAGGAAACGCTCGGCCAGGCGCTCGCTGAGCAGCTCGGCGGCGTCGGGCACCGCGAGCCCACCCAGCTGGATGCGGCCCACCAGCGGGAAGTCCACCTGGCCGGACTCGTAGACCTCGAAGACACCGCTGAGGTCGGGCTCGCCGTAGACATCCACCTTGATGCTGTCACCGGAGCCCAGCACATAGCTGGTGGGCAGCGCGGTGGGGCTGGCGGGCTCGGTCTCGGATGTGACCCACGGCTCGGCCTCGGTGCTGCCCGCGCGCGCCTGCACGCTCCAGCAGGCGAGCGACAGCACCAGGACCAGCAGCGATCGACGAAGGAGGATGAGGTTCATGCTCCGGTAGCTCCTGACCCCTGGTGGGCGCTGCGGTGGATTTCGATCCGCGGCGTGCTGGATGGCGATGCCGGGAGGCGCCGCGATCCACGGGGTGTGCCAGGGAAGGAGACGCGCCGCGCGCGCGCTGTCCTGACGGGGCGAGAGTATATGTTGCCCCCATGCCCGCGGCAACATCGGCAGATACCGCCTTGCTCGCATCACATCCCCCCGGTGATGCGGGCACCGACGGCCAAGGGCGCCAGCGGCGCGCGCAGCATCACCGCCTGCCGACCTGCGCCTGCGGTCGGAGCTTCCGCATGTCCGGCAGGAACCACCGTGCATCGGGAGGGTCCGAGCTGTAAGATGTGGCCCGGCCCCGCGTTCCATGGGCGGGTGAACAAGGAGGCACCCTGACATCGACGGTCCCCGACACCGTCCCGCAGGCGACCGAGATCACGGTCGTCCAGCGGCTGAAGCGCGGCGATCGCGCCGCGTTGGCCACCCTCTACCAGTGGTACAGCGACCGTCTCTATCGCCAGGTCATCCTGCCCCGTCTCCCGGTCCCCGAGCTCGCCGAGGACGTCCTCAAAGACACCTTCCGTCTCGCCATGGAACGCATCGAACAATACCAACCCCAGGGCACCAGCATCTTCTTCTGGATGCGCCGGATCGCCATCAACCGGGCCATCGACGTGCACCGCGCTCGGCAGCGGCAGCGGCGGCTCCAAGAAGCCGTCAGGGCGGAGCCCCACCACACGGTGGGGGCTCGGCCGCCAGCGCCCGATCGAGCACCCGAGGTGGCTGAGACGCGACAGAGCGTGCAGCGAGCCCTCGAAAAGCTCAACCCGCGCTATGCCCTGGCCCTCAAGCTGCGCCTGCTCGAGGATCGAGACCGGGACGAATGCGCCCGCGCGCTCACCGTCACGGTGGGCAACTTCGACGTGATCTTCCACCGCGCCTGCAAGGCCTTCCGCAAGGTCTACGTGCCATGAGCGATCAGAACACCATCGACGAGCAGGCTGTGCTCCTGGCCAAGTGGCTGGATGAGCACCCGGGCAGCCCCGCCCCCGATGGGGTGGACCCCCAGGTGATCGAGACCATCTACGCCATGCGGCCCGACCTGGCGCCCGCCCCCAGCTTCTCCATCGACGACATCCTCTGCGACATCACCGCCGGCCCCTTCGCCGACGCTGGCGCCGAGGTGGTGCCCCTCGCCCCCGAGCCCCCCACGCTTGGCACCCCCGAGCCCCGCGCCCACCAGCCGGGGCCAGCAGCCGAGGTGGTGGATCTGGCCGCGGCCCGTCGCCGCCGCTGGGCATGGATCGGCTCGGGTGTGGGAGCCTTCGCCGCCGCCGCCATGGCGCTGGTGGTGGCCATCCCCTTCCTCGACTCCGGCATCCAGCAGAGCGAGCTCTACCAGCCCTCCGGCAAGACCGCGGCCGAGGCGCCCACAGCGCAGCCCACTCGCGCCGAGCCCATCCCCGAGCTGGCAGAGGACGCGCGGTGGCGAGAAGGGGCCGCCGCCAAGGACGCCGTGGTCAGCACCGACGCTGCGGAGGCGCGCGGCCCGGTCCCGGGCGCCGCGATCCCCGGCAGCGTCCTGGATGCCGACACCGAGCCCGGAGACGACGCCTTCGACGGTGACGCCTCGGGTCTGCCGGCCCAGTCCCAGCTGGAGCTGGGCGGTGCTGCGGGCGCGGGCGGCGCCGGGTCCATGGCAGGTGGCCAGCCCAGCGCCACCACCCCCAGCCCCGACCAACCCGCCAGGCGGGCCCGCGAGGCCAGCGAGGCCGCCAGCGAAGAGCCGGCCTTCGGCTGGTTCGAGGACGGCAGCGAGGCCCGCACGCCGCCCATGGAAGAGTCCGTCGCGGCGGCCGATCCGGCTCCGCTCCCCAGCCCGTCGCTCTCGACCACCGGGGGTGAAGCCGCTCCTGCGGGTGCGAGCCTCGCCGACTTCGATCTCCTGAGCGAAGACGAAGACGAGGAGACCTCCGGCGAGCTCCGGGGCGGCGCACTCACCGGGGAGGGCCTGGAGCAGAAGGCGCGCCGTGACGAGCAGGAGCGGCAGGCCGAAGCCGATGACCTGCTCGTCGACGAGGCCGACGCCGGCGCCTCCGCCGAGTACTACGACCGCAGCGCCTCGGCGGTGGAGTCCAGCTCCCGCGGCGCGCGATCCTCCTCCTCCAGAGCTGCCGGCCGCATCCGCGGTCGCGACCGCGCCATGGTGGGCGACCTGCCCACGGCCGCACCCGCCGAGCCCGCCAGCCCCGCCTTGGCGGCGGAGCCCGAAGAACCCGACGCGCTCCGGGCCCAGTCCGCGCCCCTGGACTACCGCAGCGACTGGTACCTGGCGGATCCCTCCCTCGACGAGCCCACCCGCGCCCGGATCGCCGCCTCCTACGCCCAGGCCCAGGCCGCCGTGGCCGCTGGCGACCTCACCCTCGCCATCGCCGTGCTCAAGCAGCTCATGACCCTGCCGCAGCCCAGGGTGGTGCAGGACGCCGCCTGGCGAGCGGCGGTGCTGGAGCTGCAGGCGGGAGCGCTGCCCTCCGCCACCACCACCGTGCAGAGGGGCCTCTCCGCCGACGGCAGCCCCACGGTCTACCGCAGCCGCCTGCTCTCGCTGCAGGGCTCCCTGCTGGAGGAGCAGGGCCGCGCCGCCGAGGCCATGGACGCCTACCGCGAAGCCGACGAGGCCAACGACGCGCGCGAGTAGCCCACGAGCCGGCATAGGCCCCTCCGCGTGAGCGAGTTACCGTGCCAGTGCCCACCGCCGGAGCGAGTTGGGCTAACATGGTGTTCTCCCGCCCCTGGAGGCCTTCATGCGCGTGGCCCCTCGCAGCTTGATCCTCAGCTTCTGTGCCGCCAGCCTAGCGGGCTGCTTCTCCGGCAAAGACAAAGACAAGCACGACGACACCGGTGACACCGCCGCCGAAGAGCTGGAGCACCCGCTGGTTCCGGACGAGTACAGGGGCATCTGGGACACCGATGGCTGCGACGACGGCAAGGCGGCGGTCTACCACGTGGCACAAGGTCGGTCCGAGGTGGGCGAAGACGACGACGGCGACGAGATCATGTACCTGTCGTTCACCGAGCACTGGTACTGGTTCTGGGGCAACGACGACTACGAAGGCGACTGCGTCGACGAGTTCTCCTTCCAGGGCGTCGAGTCCAACGCCAACTGGGGCGCCAGCGATCCCTGCTCCGAGTGCGAAGAGGAGTTCACCGGCGACTACACCGAGAGCGCCGACGGTGACGACGGCTGCAGCGTGCTCTACAGCTACATCTTCCTGGACGAGGGCACGGGCTCCAACAACTTCACCGCCATGTTCAAGCTCGACACCCTCACCCCCTCGGGCAACCCGAACGTCGACAACAAGGCCCTGGTCATCGGGATCTTCAAGGACAGCGACGGCTACTGGTACCCCGACACCGACTACGCCCGCGGCCCGGTGGTCCCCGACACCGAGGGCGACTACGGCGGTGTCTCCAGCTACGACTGGGTCAACACCGCCACCATGTGCGTCGGGAGCTAGCAGCCCCCACTCCTGAGACGCCAACCATGCTCGCCGTCCTCACCCTGCTGACGCTCATCATAGGGGCAGTGCTGCTGGCCCACTTCGTGCTCGGCAAGCTGCAGGAGCGCTTCCTCTACACCACCGGCGGTGAGTACATTCTCGTGGGCGTGCTGGTGGGCCCGGAGCTGCCGGTGCTCATCGCGGCCATCACCGGCACCGAGGTGCCCTGGCAGGGCGCCATCAACCGCGAGGTGCTGCGGCAGCTCGGGCCCCTCATCAGCCTGGCCATCGGCTGGGCCGGGCTGCTCTACGGCCTCAAGTTCGATCTGCGCGGCATGCTCAACAGGGGCAACGGCTCCTTCAGCCTGGCCTCCGTGCAGTCCATCGCCACCTTCGGGCTGGTCTACCTGGTCTGCCACCAGGTGCTCGGCCGCACCGGATTCCTGGGCCTCGACCCCCAACAGGCCTCGCTGGCTGCGCTCTTCCTGGCCGCCACGGCCGCGGTCTCATCGCCGGGAGCCCTCGAGCTCGTGTCGCGACGCTTCTCCACCCAGGGGCGTCACAGCGGCCTGCTCCGCGACTCCGGCGATCTCGAGGAGCTGCTGGCCATCTTCGCCTTCGGGCTGATCTTCTGCCTGTACCACCCCGCCACGGATCTCGAGACGGGCCGCGCCCTCACCCCCACCGAGTGGTACGTCGTCACCGTGCTGCTGGGCGTGGTCATGGGGGTGGTCTTCCACTTCTTCATCGGCGACGACGACGACGAGAACCACATCTTCCTGGCCTTCACCGGCATCATCGTCTTCGCCAGCGGCGCGGCCTGGTACCTGCAGCTGTCGCCCCTGCTGGTCAGCCTGGTGCTGGGCATCGCCCTGGGCAACACCAGCCGCCACGCCCGCCGCGTGCTGCCCATCATCCAGCGCACCCAGCAGCCCATGGCGCTCATGCTCCTGATCTTCGCCGGTGCCCTGTGGACCCGCGTGGCCTGGCCGGCCTTCGTGCTGGCCGTGCTGTACGTCACCATCCGGGCCTCGGGCAAGCTGCTGGGCGGCTGGCTGGGCGCCTGGTCGGTGGGCCCCGATGTGCGCCGCGATCTGGGTCGCGGTGTGCTGGGTCACGGCGAGGTCGCGGTGGCCATGGCCCTGAACCTCCGGCTGGTGTACGAAGGTGCCTTCGTGGACTGGATCTACACCGCCGTGCTGGCCTCCCTGGTGCTGAACGAATTCTGGTCGGCGCGCCTGCTCAAGGGCCTGCTCATCGACGCTGGAGACATCCGCGCCGACACCACCCCCGCCAAGGGTAGGAGCTGATGTACGCCATCGTCGTGGGCATGGGGCAGGTGGGGCGGCACGTGGTGGCCTGCCTGGCCAGCGAGGACCACGAGGTGGTGGCGGTGGACCGCGATCCCGACGCTCTGGCCACTATCGGGGAGCGCTACGACCTGGCCACGGTGCTGGGCTACGGCGCCAACCTGTCGCTGCTGCGCGAGGCGGGCGCCGCCGAGGCCGATCTCATCGTGGGGGTCACCAACGACGACGAGGTCAACCTGGTGGCGGCGCTTGCCGGCTCCCACCTGGGCACCCGGCGCAGCATCGCACGCCTGCAGGGCTCCGAATTCGAAGACCGGGAAGAAGGCGTCTACCACGGCCTCCTCGGCATCGACGTGGTGGTCAACCCGCGCATCCTCGTGGCCTCCGAGATCGCCAAGGTGGCCCGCTCCCACGGCGCGCTGGACGTGCTCGGGCTGGCGGGCAACCGGCTGGAGCTGGTGCAGCTGGAGCTGCCTGTCCACAGCAAGATGCTGCACAAGCCCCTGGCGCAGCTTTCCATGCCCCGGCCCTCCCTGGTGGCGGCGGTGGTGCGCGACGGCGACCTGTTCGTGCCGGGCGGCGCTGACGTACTGCGGGCGGGCGACCGGGTGCACCTCATCGGCCACGCCGGGCGCATGGAGCGGCTCGAGGATCTCTTCTGCGGCGGCCGCGAGGCCGCCAAGGTCTTCGTGGTGGGTGGAGGCGAGATCGGCCAGGCCGCCGCCCGCATGATGGCCAACGCGGGCATGGACGTGGTGCTGTTGGAGAAGCACCGCGACCACGCCGAGCGCATGGCGGTGCGCCTGCCCCGCGTCACGGTGCTGCACGGGGACGGCACCGATCTGACGCTGCTCGAAGAGGAACAGGTGGGGGGCTACGACCTCTTCTGCGCCCTCACCCACGACGACGAAGTCAACCTCATGTCCGGCCTGCTGGCCAAGCGCGTGGGGGCGGCCCGCACCCTCTGCCTGGTGCAGCGCTCCGACTACATGGACATCTACCGACAGCTGGGCATCGACGTGGTCATGTCTCCGCGCCGCGTCGCCTCCAACCACATCCTGCGCTACGCCCGCCAGACCGAGCTGCAGTCCCTCACCATCCTCGAGGGCGGCCAGGCCGAGGTGCTCGAATTCAAGGCCGTGGCCGACAGCCGCGTGGTGGACATCCCGCTCAAGCGGCTCGACTTCCCCCGCGGCGCGCTCATCGCGGCCATCGTGGATCCCAGCGGAGTGCGCGTGCCCAGCGGCGAGGACCAGATCCCCCCCGCCGCCACCGTGGTGGTGCTCACCACCTCCGGAGCGCGCGGCACCGTGGAGCGCCTCTTCCGGCGCCGGATCCTTTGATGGCCTCGGCGCAGAGGGCATGCCATTCCCACGCGCTTCGCGCGCCCCGCCGCGCGGGCTGCTAGCGTGAGCACACGCCGAGTGCGGCGCGAGCGGCTCCGCCTGCTGGGCGGAGCGACGCGGCCCTTGAGCCAGCTGCTGGTGGTCCTGGCCTGCTTCATGGTGGCCACCGCAGCCGTGGGCCGCCTCTTCGCCGACAGCTGGGCAGGGGTGCCAGCGATGCTGGGCTCAGCGGCCATCACAGCCGGCACTGCCGCGGTCCTGCTGCTGCTGGCGCGCCGCTACCACCGGGCCGAGCTGGGCCGTCGCCAGGCCCTGCTGGTGGTGGGTCTGGCCTGGGTGGCCATGGGCCTCTTCGGCGGCCTGCCCTTCCTGCTGGGCGCGAGCTTTCCCGTACACGACGCCATCTTCGAGGCCACCTCCGGCTTCACCACCACCGGCGCCACCATCCTCCCCGAGATCGAAGAGCGCCTCTCCCCTCCCCTGCACCTGTGGCGCCTGCTCACCCACTGGCTTGGTGGGCTCGGGCTGGTGGTGCTGTTCGTGGCCATCTTCCCCGCACTGGGTGTGGGGGGCAGGCACCTGTACCACTCCGAAGCCCCGGGGCCCCGCAGCCAGGGCCTGGTGCCCCGGATCCGCGACACCTCCAAGGCCCTCTGGCGCATCTACCTGGCCATCACCGCGGCCGAGGTGGCGCTGCTACTGCTGGTGGGCCTCGATCCCTTCAACGCCATCGCCCACTCCTTCTCCACCATGGGCACCGGCGGCTTCTCCACCATGAACGCCTCCATCGCCGGCTTCGACAGCGTAGCGGTCGAGCTGGTGATCCTGGTCTTCATGCTCATCGCGGGCGTCAACTTCGGCCTGTTCTACGAGGCCACCCATCGCGGCTGGCGAGGCCTCTTCAAGAACGCCGAGCTGCGGGTCTACCTGGGTCTGTTCGCCCTGGTGGTGCTGATCGTCACCGTCAACATCTGGCCCCTGAAGCAGGACCTGCTGGAGGCGCTGCGCCACGCCTCGTTCCAGGTGGCGGCCATCATCTCCACCACGGGCTTCGGCACCGACGACTTCGAGTCCTGGCCCACCCTCTCCCGCTGCCTGCTCATCGGCTGCTACTTCGTGGGCGGCTCGGCGGGCAGCACCGCGGGGGGCATGAAGGTCATCCGCCTGATCATCATCGTGCGGGTGCTCATGGTGGAGATCCGCCGCACCCACCGGCCCAAGCTGGTGGCGCCGGTGATGGTCGGGGGCCGCGCCTTCCCCTCAGGAGCGGTCATGGAGGTCTTCGCCTTCGTCACCGTCTACCTGCTCACCTTCCTGGTGGGGGCCCTGCTGCTGGCGGTGCTGGACCCTGTGGACCTGACCACCGCCCTGATGGCCTCGCTGGCCTGCGTGGCCAACGTGGGGCCGGGGCTGGGGCTCGTGGGACCGGTGGACAACTACGCCTTCTTCTCTCCAGCCGCGAAGCTGGTACTGTCGATGCTCATGCTGCTGGGTCGCCTGGAGTTCTTCACCCTGCTGGCCCTGCTCAACCCCCGGTTCTGGAAGCGATAGCCCATGCTGCGTCAGATCGCCGTGGTGGCAGTGCTGTTCGGCATCATGACCTTGCTGCCGGCGCTGTTCGAGGCCCCCACCGGCGCGGTGAACGCCGTGTCGATGGCCGCCTTCGGCTTCATCGTGCTGGCCGCCTACACCCTTGGCGAGCTCGCCGAGCGCATCCGCCTGCCTCACATCACCGGCTACCTGGTGGCGGGCCTGGTGTGCGGCCCCCACCTGCTGGGCCTGCTGGACGACCAGGTGGTGCAGGATCTCAAGCTCTTCGACGCGCTGGCGGTGGCGCTCATCGGCATCAGCGCCGGCGGCGCCCTGAAGATCGGCGCCCTGCGCCGGGGCCTGCACCTGGTGGCGGGCGTGATCGTCGCCCAGTTCCTGGCCATCATGCTGGGCATCGGCCTGCTGGTGGGGCTGCTGTCCCTTCCCATCCCAGGCCTGGGGCTGGGCTTCCTCGTGGAGGGGGACTGGGCGCGCATCCTGGCCGTGGCGTTGCTGCTGGGCACCATCGCCTCCGCCTTCTCCCCCGCGGCCACCATCGCCGTGATCAACGGCGTGCGCGCCCGGGGCGCGGTCACCGAGAACGTCCTCGGGATCTCGATCCTCAACAACGTCGTCGTGGTGGCGGTCTTCGCCGCCACCCTGGCCGCCGGGCAGCGCCTGGTGGGTGCCGACGCGGGCGACACGCGGCTGATCATCGAGGTCCTCTCCACGCTGGGTGGCTCCCTGGGTCTGGGCCTGGTGCTGGGCGTCGTGCTCATGCTGCACCTGCGCTTCGTGGGCACCCACCTGCTCCTGCTGGTGGTGGGGCTGTGCTTCATCTTCACCTGGATCGCCCAGCAGACCGGCACCGAGCCCGTGCTCGTCTTCATCGTGGCGGGCTTCATCTTCGCCAACGCCAGCCCGCGCAGCGAGCAGCTGTTCACCGTCGTCGATCGGCTCTCGCTGCCCGTCTACGTGGTCTTCTTCTTCATCGCCGGCGCTGGCCTGCACGTGGACGCCCTCAAGGTGCTGTGGCCGGCGGCCCTGCTGCTCTTCGCGGGCCGCATGGGCAGCCTGCACCTGGGCACCCTCCTGGGCACGCGGCTGCTCAAGGGTCCAGATGGGCTCGGCCGCTACGGCTGGATGGCCTTCGGGCCCCAGGCCGGCATCGCCCTGAGCCTGGCCATGGTGGCCGGTCACGCCTTCCCCGAGTGGGGAGGCACCCTCGAGACCCTGGCCGTGGCCACCATCGGGCTGAACGAGCTGGTGGGCCCCGCCCTGCTGCAGGCCTCCCTGGGCCTGGTGGGCGAGGCCCGCGCGGATCGCGGGGCCGGGGCCCACGGCGAGTCCGACGCCGAAGACACGCGAGACGACCTCCCGGTCCCCGACGGCAGCTACGACCGCGGGGTGCCGGAGTGGCTGCCGGAGCCCGGCAGGCCGCGCCGCGACCCCTGGGGGCCGGCTCCCATCACCCGATCCAGGCGCCTGCGCGAGCTGGTGGATGGTCTACGCGGCGAGCTGCAGGCGGTGGTGCGCGATCTCAGGGCCGGTCCCGTCTCGCGCCGGCGGGAACAGGCCGCGCGCTTCCTGGGCCTGCTGCGCCGGGAGTTCCTGCGCGCCCACCGCCACACCACCCTGTCCCTGGTGAGCACACCTGACGAGCTGGCCTGGCGCGCAGCCCTGCGCCGCGAGCGTGCCGAGCTGGCGCGACGCTGGGAGCAGCTGCTGCTGGACCGCGCCGCCACCACTGACTTCCGCCAGGACCTGCTGACCTTCCAGGGCATCGTCGCGGCGGTGGACCGCTGCATCGAGGGCTGCCCGGAGGCGCTGGAGGTGCCGCTGGAGGCCGGCTGGGCGGAGCCCCGGGACGACGATCCCTACCGCCTGGCGGTGGCCCGCTGGCGCCTCAGGACGCGCCGGCGGCTGCTCACCCCCATCCTCGGCGCGCGCGAAGAGACCCGCGCGGTTGAGCTGCGCGCCCTGGCCCGCTACTGCCTGTCGGGGCAAGCCCCCACCAACCTGGTGGAGGCCGGCGCGCTGATCGCGCTCGGGGAGCGGCACCTGCTCTCCCGGGCGCGGGCGGTCTTCGACAGCTGGCACCAGGCCCTCGAACAGCTCCTGTCCAGCCAGCTCTCGGTGGAGGAGCGCCGAGCGGCGCTGGAGAGCATCCGCGTGGAGATGGAGGAGGACTTCACGCTGGCCTCCCGCGAGGTGGATCGGATCGCAGATGACATCATCAGGGTCACGGCCTCTGCGCTGGGGCGCGCCTACCGGGAGCTGGTGGGCATGGTGGACCGCGCCGGCACCGCCGAGCTGCCCCAGAGCGGCTACCGCTTCAGCCGCGCCTTCGACGGGCGGCAGCGCGCGCTGCGGCAGCTGGACGAGGGCTTCGCCGTCTCCCGCGAGCTCACCCGGGGCATCGCCAGCACGCTGGCCATGGAGCTGGAGATGGTCCGCCTGGGCGTGCACATCCGCGAGGCGGTGGACGAGGCCGCCCAGGGCCTGGGCCGCGATGTGCACGGCAAGCTGCATGTCCAGCTCCGGCGCCTCTCCGAGGCACTCGGCCACGCCATCGCGAACCTCCGCAGCCTCCTCTCCGGGGAGAGCCGCCAGCGCGAGGAGCTCCGGGAGGGCATCCAGCAGGGCACCGGTCCCCTGTCCCATGTCCTGGCGGACGCCCTGGCCATCGGCGAGAAGCTCCGCACCGCCCTCAAGCACGAGGCGGCCCTCGAGCCGCTGCTCCGGTCCCTCAACAGCGGGATCGACGATCTCACGGACCGCTTCCTGGTGGTCGTGGACGCCCCGCCCCCGCAGGGTCGCGGCTTCCCATCCCGCGCCCAGACCCGCGACCTGCACTTCCGCGAGGCGGTGCGCAGCTACATGGAAGCCGAGGCCGGCCGCGACCTCTCCGAGGCGCTGAGCGAGCTGTGCAGCCGGGTGGACGAGGCCTACGTAGGCATCGACGAGGTCCAGCGCGTGCTGGCCTTCAACGCCGACCTGTCAGGGGCGGAGCTCGAGGTGCTGCCCGGCGACCAGGTGCCCGACGAGACCCTCGAGCTGCTGCGCGAGATGCTGGTGGGCACGCTGCAGCGGCTGGCCAACCGGGTGGACGGGCTGCTGGAGGTGTCTGCCCCCCTGGGCGCCGAGGCGGAGCGGGGCGTGCGGCGTGCCGTCGCCGGAAACCTGGAGCGCCTCACCGGCATCCTGGTGGAGGGTCGCCACAACGAGCTCAAGCTGCGCCTGGCGCTGGAGTCGGCCTCCGCTGGAGGCCGGGAGATCACGGGCGTCCTGCGCGAGGTCTCCGAGGGTGTGGAGCAGCTGGGCAAGGTAATCGCGGTGGCGCTGGGGCCGCAGACCGCGGAGCGCATCCGCGGCTTCCTGGGTGTGCCCGCCGCCGAGGACCTGGCCCGTCCTGGACCCGGTTCCTTCGCTCCCCCCGCCGAGAGAGTGCCGATCCCCACCGTGTATCGGCGGCTGTTCAGCGACCAGGGCCTCGAGGGCGGTGATCTGCTCTCCGGTCGCGACTCCGACGTGGAGCGGGCGCGACGCGCCCTGCTGGGCCGCGGCGGGGGGGTCAACCGCTCCCTGGTGGTCGTGGGCGTCGCCGGGCTGGGCAACACCACCGTGGTGAACGCGCTGGTGCGCGGTCTCCCGGACCAAGCGAAGATCCACCGGGTGCAGCTCAGCCACTGCCTGCGCCCCCAAGAGGTGGAAGCGCAGATCCTCTGGCCGGCGCGCGGCGGGCGCGACAACGTGGTGGTGGTCGAAGGCTTCCACTGGCTCTTCTCCATCCGTCCAGGCGGCTTCGATGCCCTGCGGCTGCTGATGGAGGGCATCATCGCCGACCGCGGAAGGAACGCCTGGCTCATCAGCACCCAGCGCCCGGTCTGGTCCTACGTCACGCGGGTGCTGCCGCTGCAGGACGTCTTCTGCGAGCACTTCGACCTGGGCCCGCAGTCCGTCGAGGAGCTGCGCAGCACGCTGCTGCTGCGCCACGCCATGAGCGGCTACCGCCTGCACTTCGAGCGACCTCCGGGACACCTGGGCTGGTGGCTGCGGGAGCTGATCACGCGCAAGTCCGCCGAGGAGGAGCTGATCGAGCGCGACTTCTTCGACCAGCTGCACCGCTCCTCGGGCGGCATCCTCAGCGACGCCCTGCGGCTGTGGCTGGCCGCGGTGGCCGGGGTCGGCACCAGCACCGACACCATCACCATCGGAGCCCTGCCGGAGCCCCCCCTCGAGCCCATGCGCAGGCTGCCCCTGGACGTCCTGCTCACCCTGCGCCAGGTGGCGCGCCAGGCCCGCATCACCCCCGAGGACCACGCCTCGCAGTTCCGGCGCGAGATCGCCTGGAGCTCCGCCTACCTGGTGCGCCTGGAGCACTGGGGCCTGCTCGGCCACGTGGACGACTGCTGCTACCACCTCGCGCCGGAGCTGGCCGGAGCCATCCACCAGGTGCTGCGCGACAGGGGGCTCGTGGGATGAACAGCTCGCTGCAGGCCACCACCGCCGCCCTGCTGGTCCTGGTCCTCGCGCCCGGGCCCGCCTCCGGGCAGCAGCCGGCCCCGCCCCCTCCCCCTGCCGCCCAGGCCCCCGGTGACACCGGATCGCAGAGCAGCACCGAGCGCCAGCCGGTGCCAGCCGCCAGCTCCGCAGCGCGACCCACGGCGGTGCCCACCCCTCCGGCGACCCTGCAGGCGGTCCCGGTGCCCGTGCTCGTCCCCACCGCACCGGCGCCCGCGGCCCCGACCCCGGAGCAGCCTGTCACCACCGACAGCCAGCAGACCACCATCTCCCGCCTGCTCCCGCGGCCACCTCGTCCGGACATGGGCCGCGCGCTGCTGGCCCTGCTGGGCCTGCTGGCCTGCGTGGGCGGCGCCAGCCTGGCCGAGCGCCCCCTGCCGCGGCTGGCCAGCAGCGGCCTGCTGCCAGGAGCCCTGCGGGTGGCGTCGCTGCTGTTCCGGCTCCTCGCCCTGGCGCTGGCCATGCTGGGCCTGCTGCTCCTGGTGCCCGCGGCCTGGTCACCGGCTGTCTCCTACGTGCTGGTGGGCGCGGCGCTGGCGGTGGGCTGGTCCCTTCGAGACGTGGTCCACGACGTGCTCGTTGGTCTCATCTTCACCCTCGAGCGGTCCTTCCGGGTGGGCCAGCGGCTGCGCTTCGACGGCATCACCGGCCGCCTCGAGCGCATGTCCTTCAGGGTCACCTGGTTCCAGACCGACGACGGCGCCACCATCGCCATCCCCAACCGCAAGCTGGTGGGCGCCACCCTCGAGATGGACCCGGAGCCCTACGTGCCCGTGGAGGTCACGCTCCTTGTCCCGGGCGGCCATCCGTCTGCCCGGGTGCGCAGCCTGCTCAGGGAGCTGGTCATGCTCAGCCCCTACCTCGCGCCGGTCAGCGAGCCCGCTGTCACCCGGCGAGCGGACGATCCGCAGCGCTGGCTCATCCGGGCCCGACTGCTGGATCCGCGCCACGCCGATGCCTTCCGGGGCAGCCTGGTGGACCTGGTGGAAGAGGCCCTGACCGCTCCCGCAGAGAGCGCTGGGCCCGCCTGTCGCTAGCAGCCCTCGGCCCGGCTGACCATGCTGACCACGCTGACCTTGCGCGACGCGCTCACCCGCCGCGCCGCCGCGCCCGACCCCCCACCCAGGACTGAGCGCGCGGGCGCGCTTGCGCCCCGGGGAAGGTCTCGCTAGGTACCTGCCTCGTCGCGGACCCCGCCCGCCTGCATCGCGCGGAGCCCCACCCGCGCAGGGAGAGAACATGGGAGTCGTCGATCACTTCAAGTCCGGCTGGGAGGTCGTCAAGCCCACCCTGGTCCCCTGGATCGTCTTCGCGCTCATCTTCCTGGTGATCCTCTCCACAGGCCTCGGGCTGTTCCTGATGCCCAACGCCTTCAGGGCCATCCGCGACGCCGTTGATCGCCAGCAGGGCCCGGAGCTCTCGGATCTGTTCGATTTCTCGAACATCAGCGATGACCTGGTGGCCATGCTGGTCTACATGGTGGGCGTCACCATCGGCAGCTTCCTGTGCGGAGTGGGCGCGATCCCCGCCGGCGTGCTGCTGTTCTGGGTCCCCATGCTCGCAGCCGAAGGCCAGTTCGGGGGCGTGGAGTGCGCCAAGGCCTCGCTGGCCCACGCCAAGGCCAATTTCATGGCCATCCTGGTGTTCATGCTGGTGGCCATCCTGATCAACTCGGCCGCATCCCTGCTCTGCTACATCCCCGTGCTGGTGTCCATGCCCGTCACCTTCGCGGCCCAGTGGCTCTACTACACCCGCAACCGCGACGAGATCCTCGCCGCCGCCAGCGCCGCGGGCGTGCCCACCAAGGCCTGAACAACCCAAGGTCCCCATGTTCCGTTCCAAGCTCAAGTCCGGTGTGCGCAAGCTCGCCCAGCGGCTCCGCGCTGCCGACGCGCCGCCCCCCCCCGCTTCCACCTGGACCGGCACCGACAGCCCCGCGGGCCCCGACTATTCCTCTGCTTCCTGCGGCTGCGGCTACGACGAGCCCCAGCAAGAGCCCCAGCCGCCGGGCGAGCCCACCCTCGACCGCCAGCAGGTGGAGCGCCTGATCCACGAGCGCATCCGCCCCGCCCTGCAGGCCGACGGGGGCGACATCCAGCTGGTGGAGATCCAGGGAGGCGACGTGCACGTGCGCCTCACCGGGGCCTGCAGCGGCTGTCCTTCCGCCAGCGTCACCCTCGAGATGGGCGTCGAGGCCATGCTGCGCGACGAGCTGGTGGGCTTTGGCCGGGTGGTCCGGGTCCTCTGAAGCCCTCCATCTCGTCTGTGGCCCCCACGTCTGCCACGGATTATCGCCTCTCCGTGACCGTCCGGCGGGTGCGCCTGCGCGTGCAGTCCGCACCACTTGCCTTCCCGTGCACCAGGAGCAGACCCACATGAGACTCCGTTTCCTCCTCGCCCTGTCCGTGCTGCTCGGCTTCGCCCTCGCCTGTGGTGGCGGCGACGTCGACGACGTCCTCGAGGTCGAGGCCATTCCGGCCGAGCCTGCTCCCCCGCCCCCCGTGGCCCCGCCTCCGCCTCCGCCTCCGCCCGCGGCTGCCGAAGACGAGCCCGGCGACGACCAGGCGGCGGCGGAAGACGAGCCCACCGAAGAAGAAGAGGAAGAAGAGGTCGCCACCACGCCCAGCACCACCGGGCCGGTGTCGCGCACCTCGGGCAGCTCCAGCCGCAGCTCGCGCAGCTCGTCGGGCAAGAGCAGCTCCGGCAAGAGCTCCTCGGGATCACGTTCCGGCGGGAAGTCCAGCAAGTAGGCCCTGTTCTCGCGGCATCAGTATGCGGGCGGTCCAGCCCCGTGCGGCGGGGTGGCGCCCCCGCAGGCGAGGTCCTGCGCGTCTTCCAACGCAGCGAGCCCGTCAAAGGACCATGGTCCGGAGCCCTGCAGAGCGCGCCGAAGTCCGGAGCCGGCGACTATTGCAGAGTCGTGGTGCGAGTAGAGGCCCCACGGCATCGGCCCTTGGCGCGTCGTATGAACGCCACCATCGCTGCGAGCACCCCCACCGCCTCCAAGTGCCGCCACCCCACGCCTTCAACAACCACCATCCCCTGTCCGGTCGTAACTACCGACCCTGGCGCCCACCCCCCAGGGTTACGACCGCCACAAAGCTCCGATCCGGTCGTAGCCCCCCATCCTGACGCCTCACCCCCCAGGGTTACGACCGCATCCCGGCCTTCCCCCGGTCGTAACTACCGACCCTGGCGCCCACCCTCGGGGGTTACGACCGTTCGAGCGTTGTGGCGGGTGGTCCTCGAGGATCCGGTGACCTGCCCTCACCGCCAGGCGCCCATGAGAGTCCGCCCAGTCGTGCTCGCGCCTGCCCCCCGGGCTCGGATCGCCTCCGGCGACCGCCGCCCGCTGCTTCGCAGCACCACCCTCGCGACACGCCCGCTGGCTCTCGCGATGATCCGGGACAGGCAGCACGCCCCTTGCTAATGCAAGGGCCGAGCCGCCATCCTGACGCACTCTGCCAACACAGGAGCCCCCATGTCCGACGGTGATCGCGTGCTCGACTACCGCGACCACAGGCGCAGCCTGGGCAGCAACCGCTTCGTCTACGCCGTGGTGTCGCGGCGCGCCCGCGGCCTGTCCATCGGCGTCAACCTGAACCCGGGTCGGGACTGCAGCTTCGCCTGCCGCTACTGCCAGGTGGATCGCCGCGGCCAGGAGACCACCGCGCTGCCCGTGGACGTGCGGCGCCTGGGCGCCGAGCTCGACCAGCTGCTGGCCCGCGTGGCCTCCCAAGAGCTCTGGCAGAGCCCCCCCTTCGACAGCGTCCAGCCCACGCTGCGCCGGGTGGCAGACATCGCCATCGCGGGAGACGGCGAGCCGCTGGCCTGCGCGCAGTTCTCCGCGGTCGTGGAGCGCGTAGCCGAGCTGCGCGATGCCCACGGCCTGCGGCAGGTCCCCATACGCCTGCTCTCCAACGCAGCCCTGCTGCACAAGCCCGAGCACAGGGCGGGACTGGAGCGCCTGCGAGCCCTGCACGGCGAGCTGTGGCTCAAGCTGGACGCCGGCAGCGCGCGTGGGCTCGAAGCGGCCAACGGCACCCAGATCCCCCTGCGACGCATACTGGACAACATCACCAGCGCGGCTCGGCAGGGCCCCGTGGTCATCCAGAGCCTCTTCATGCGCTACCGCGGCGAGGCCCCCGCCCCAGGAGAGATCGCCGCCTGGGTGGAGCAGCTGGCCGGGATCGCAGCGCGGGGCGGCCAGCTCCGCGAGGTGCAGGTCACCACCGTGGCGCGGCGTCCGGCCGACCTGGGCTGCACGGCGCTGGGCCGGCGGGCCCTGCAGCAGATCGCCCATCAGGCGACGGCTCGAGGCCTGCACTGCTCGGTGCATCCGGGGACCTGGGGCAGGCGGCCGGTGCTGGTCACCGCCGGGGCCACGCGCAATCCAGTGGACAGCATGCGCTGCATCAGCGCCAACAGCAGCGGTCGCACGGGGGTGGGCCTGGCCCGCACCCTGCAGGCCGATCATCGGCTGCACCTGCTGGCCAGCCCCCAGGCGAGCCTGCGCGCCGCGCAGGCCGGCATCGAGAGCGTGGAGGGCTTCGGCAGCACGCGGGATCTGCTGCTGCGCATGGAGCGCTGGGTGCGCGACAACCCGCGGGGCATCGTCATCCACGCCGCGGCGGTGGGAGACTACGAAGCGGCAGCCCAGACCGGAAAGGTGGACAGCGGCAGGGCCGAGTGGGTGCTGCGGCTGCAGCCCACCCCCAAGATCCTGGACCGCATCCGCGGCTGGGACGGTGGGCAGCTGGTGCTGGTCAGCTTCAAGGCCGCAGCGCCGGACACCTCCCACGATCAGCTGGTCCAGATCGCCCGCAGCCAGCTGGAACGCACAGGCTCCGACCTGGTCTTCGCCAATGTGCTCGGGCGCCTCGGGGCCGACATAGCGCTGGTGGCCGCTGTCGGTGAGCGCTGGTTCCGGGAACGGAGCGCGGCCCTGGAGGCGCTCACCGCTCACCCGCTGCTGGACGAGTAGGCCCCCAGCGGGAGCTCCAGCACGCGCTCCCCTGCCCCTCGTCCACGGGCGCGGAGCACTCGGAACCTCAGGCGCCCGTCGGCGCTGCCCAGGGTCTGCAGGCGCAGGGAGGCGGGCAGGGACTGCTCGGCCCGCTCGGCCAGCACCAGCACGGTGCTGCCGCCCTGCTCAGCTGCCCGAAGCAGGCGGTAGCCGGCCCGGCCCAGGGGCCCCGGATCCAGCAGCACGGTGGCCGCCACCCCCCCGGAGCCCGCCAGCTGCTCGGCGGCCCAGGCTGCCCGCTCGACACCGGCGCGCACCACCAGCAGGTGGGACCAGGCCAGCTGTGGCAGCCCAGGCGGGTGCAGGCGCTCCAGGACATCGACGATCGCCACAGGGCGGCCGGCCCAGCTGCTGCTGGACAGCAGGGGGAGCACGAGCCCCAGCCGGCCGGACCCCGGGAGCCCGGCGATCTCGGCCAGCCCCGGCCGAGGCCAGCCTCCCACGACGGCGTCGAGGGCGGGGAGCCCCGTGGTCGCGCCCTGCCGGCTCACCGGTGCCGACAGCAGACCCTTGGACTCGAGCTGACGACGCAACACGGCCAGGGCGGTGGCGCGATCCTGGGACATGCTTTGAACATATGTTCAATTGCCGGGAAAAGCAAGCGATGACAGCCCCATGGAGGAGGAGGCTCCATCGCTGACAGCGGTGAAAGATGATAGACAGGCCTGGTCTCTCCGAGCACCGGAGCCGCCGTGACCGACACCTCCTCATCCTCTCCCCGCCCTCCCAGGACGGGCGGCCCCCCTGGCCGCCGCCGCCCTCGGCTGGGGGAGCAGCTGGTCGCCGCCAACCTGGCCACAGAGGCCCAGGTCCGGCAAGGCCTGGCCCACCAGAAGACCCACGGGGGGCGCCTGGGTTCAGCCCTGATCACCCTCGGGCATCTGGACGAGAAGATCCTCGAAGCCCAGCTGGGCAAGCAGCTCGGCCTGCAGGTCTGCGAGGTCGAGAGCATCAACCCTCCTCCAGAAGCCCTCTTCCGGATCCCGGAACACATGATCCGCAGCTTCGAGCTGGTCCCCATCTCCTGGGAGAAGGGCAAGCTCGTGGTGGGCATGACCGATCCCGGCAACTTCGCCGTGATCGACGACCTGCGCTTCGTCACCCGCTGCCGAGAGCTGGAGGTGCGCCTCATCACGGAGACCACCTTCCGGCGCTTCCTGAACACCCGCTTCGCCACAGCCATGTTGATGGACGAGATCACCAGCGACATGGCCCTGCAGGATCACGACGCCTCCGAAGCCGAAGGCTACCTGTCTGCGGGCGGCGCCGAAGGAGATCCCGACGATCTGGATGATCCCAGCCTGGATCCTCCCGTGATCCGCCTGGTCAACTACCTCCTGCTCAACGCGGTGGATCGCCGCGCCAGCGACGTCCACCTGGAGCCCTACGAGACCTTCTTCCGCGTGCGCTACCGGATCGACGGCCGCCTGAGCACGGTGCTCACCCCACCTGGGCGCTTGCAACGGCCGGTCACCGCGCGCATCAAGGTCCTGTCCGGCATGGACATCTCCGTCCGCCGCATCCCCCAGGACGGCCACATCGCGCTCAAGGTGGGCGACGAAGACATCCACTTCCGCGTCTCCTCCCTGCCCACGGTCTACGGTGAAAAGGTCGTGGTCCGCCTGCTCAAGAAAGAGGCCCACCTCGCCGACCTCAACCGGCTCGGTTTCCGTCCTGACCAGCTGTCTGATGTCAAGCGGATAACCAAGCTGCCGCAGGGGCTGGTGCTGGTCACCGGCCCCACAGGGAGTGGCAAGACCACCACCGTGCACGCCATGGTCAACCACATCAACGATCCCGAGGTGAACATCACCACCATCGAGGATCCGGTGGAGGCCACCATCCCCGGAGTGAACCACGTGCAGATCCAGGAGCGTGGGGGGGTCGACTTCGGCGCCGCCCTGCGCTCCATCCTGCGCCAGGATCCCGACGTGGTCTTCGTGGGCGAGATGCGCGACAAAGAGGTGGCGAGCATCGCCATCAAGGCCTCGCTCACGGGTCACCTGGTCCTCTCCACCCTGCACACCAACGGGGTGATCGAGACCTTCAACCGCCTGCTGGACATGGATCTGGACGCCAGCCTGCTCGCCAGCTCCCTGCGCCTGGTGCTGGCCCAGCGCCTGCTCCGCCGCCTCTGCACCGGGTGCTCCAAGCCCGCGCTCCCCTCCCTCGACGTCATCGAAGAGTTCAAGCTCACGGCCAAGCAGCTGGCCACCGCGTCCGCGCGCGTGGCCAGAGGCTGCAGCCGCTGCATGAACACCGGCTACCGAGGCCGGGTGGCGGTCTACGAGTCCATCGTGCCCAACGAGGCTATCGCCGACATCCTGCGCCAGGGTGGAGACGAGGTGGAGCTCAGGTCGGCCGCCAACCAGCTGGACATGGTGTGGATGTTCGAGGCCGGCATCGCCCGCGCCCTGGCGGGCGAGACCACCTTCGACGAGGTTCGTCGTTCCCTGGTACAAGCCCGATAATCCAGCGCCCAGCTCCCCAGCCGTGGCTGACGAGCACCCCGACCCCAGCGTGCCCCGCTGGCTCGAGCTGGGTTTCTACGCAGCGGTGGCTGTGGCGGGTGTGGGGCCGGCCCTCTGGCGGAGCACCCACGTGGTGGGCGACGGGGTGGACCTGTACGGCACCCTCTGGTTCTACTGGTGGATCCAGGACTGTCTGGTGCAGCTGAACGATCCGGGCTTCACGGACCTGTTCTTCCATCCCCTGGGCAAGGACATCTTCGCCCACACCGGCGACAACTTCATCGACGCGCTGCTGTCGGTGCCCTTCCAGTGGATCTTCCGCTTCCCTCGCTACCAGCCGGTGTTCGTGGCCGTGATCCTGGTGGGCAACGCCCTGGCCTTCCGGCCCCTGGCTGCCCGCTTCGCCGGATCCGCTCCGGGACAGGCCAGCAGCTGGTGGCGACGCGCCCTGGGCGGCGGGCGCTCCACCACCGCGGCCTTCCTGGCCACCGGGCTGTGGCAGGCCAGCGCCTTCGCCCTGTTCGAGATCACGGCAGGGCGGCCGACCCAGGCCTTCCTCTGGTTCCTGCCCCTCGCGGTGGACCGCTTCCTGGCGCTGGAAGACAGCCCCGCACGCCGCAGAGATGCCGTGCTGGCTGGCGTGTTCACAGCCCTGCAGGCGCTCACCTACTGGTTCATGGGCCACTTCATGGCGCTGCTGTTCCTGTGGCTGGCCGCCTGGGCCCTGCTCAGATCCCCCCGCCGCAGAGGGCTGGTGCTGGACTACGCGCTGGCCGGGGCGAGCGCCCTCGCGCTGGCGGCCCCCTTCGTGCTGGCCATGGCCAACAAGGCCAGCGTCGGAGCCGTCCCGGGCCTGGTGGAGGGCAGCGGCCTGCTGTCGAGCCCCGCAGCCCTGCTGAACAGCGTGGCCACCCAGCTGCACGGCTACTGGCTGATGGAGATCTGGGGGGCGCCGATGCTGGGCTACGTCACCTGGATCGCCGCCATCCTGCTCGTGGTCTGGCGCGGGCCCGATCGCCTGCGCTGGGTGGGCGCCTTGCTCCTGCTCCTGGTCATGGCGGTGGGTCCATCCCTGCCCCTCACCGGCGGCGCTCGCCTGGACTGGTGGCCCTACCTGCTGGCCTACAACACGGTCCCCTTCCTGGACCGGCTCTGGTTCCCCTACCGCCTGGTGGTCGTAGTCTTCCTGCTCCTGGCTGCCTGCACCGGGGCGGCCGCGCGTCCCCTGCTCGCCCGCCTGGCCAGCTCGCCTCGACCACTGCTGGCGCGGCACGGCGCGCTGGGGGCCGCGCTCCTGATCCTCGCCTTCAACCTCGCGGAGCAGGGCCGACAGCTCTGCTATCCGTTCATCACCAGGGACGTGGATCCACCCCGGATCTACAGCTGGATCGGGAAGCAAGGCGGTGGCCTGCTCCACCTGCCCTTCGGCATCAACCAGCCCTCCATCATCTGGCAGACCGTGCACCACCAGCCCCTGTTCGGCGGCATGGGAGAGAACGCCCCGCTGCTCTGGCCGGTGGGCTTCAAGAAGAAGGTCGCCAACGAATACGTGCGCTTCCTTCGCGGCGCCACCCGCAGGCCGGAGTCCACCGAGAGCCCTGCCACCGACCTGGGCCTGCGGCGCCTGCGCAAGGACGGCTTCCGCTGGGTGCTGCTGCACCGGGAGCTGGTGGACACGGAGAACCGGGACCGCAAGGGATCCACGGATCGCCCTCGCTCGCAGCGCAAGGCCGCCTACGATCCCGACCGGCTCGAGACGCTCCCCTTCGCCGCCACCGAGCGCATCAGCCAGCTGCTGGGCCCACCGGTGGCGGTGGACGGCCCCGTGGTGATCTGGGACCTGCAGGGAGGGGCGCAGCCGCCGGCCGAGCTGTCGCCCACCGAACAGAATCTCACCACGCGCAGCTGGGAAGCGCTGGGTCCCCCGGCCTACGAGTCCCTGCTGCGCTCCCAGGGTCGCCTGCCCGAAGCCCAGTGGACACCCCGGGACCACCAGCCCGGCAGACCGCAGTAGCCCTGTGCAGCTTGACCCCAACGACCTCGGGGATAGCTTGCACCTCCACACCGGGGTCGCGCAGACCCGCCGTCACCCCTCTCCCCGCCTCCCTCGGAGCTATCCATGGCCACCTCTGGTTCCAGCATCGAGTCCACCCCCGGCCTCCCGGGTGAGCTGGATCTCCCCGTCCTGGCCATCCGCAACACGGTGATCTTCCCGGTCCTGGCCTTCCCCATCAACGTCGGCCGCGACAAGTCGCTGCAGGCGGTCGAGAAGGCCCTGGCCAAAGACAAGCTGCTCGGCATCCTCTCCCAGAAGGAGCCCGAGAACGAAGACCCGTCGCCCGGCGATCTCTACGCCACCGGCACGGTGGTCAAGGTGCTCAAGTCCGTCAAGATGCCGGGCAACAAGCTCAACGTGATCATCCAGGGTCTGGCGCGCATCAAGGTGCGCCGTTGGCACCACACCGAGCCCTACCTGCGCATCGAAGCCGACGTCTTCGAAGAGCCCACCGAGCACGACGCGTCCCTCGACTCCCTGCTGGCGGACCTGCGCGAGCTCTCCCAGAAGATCATCGATCTCTCGCCCCAGATCCCATCGGAAGCCGGCTTCCTGGTGCGCTCCATCGACAACCCCGGCATCCTCGCCGACATCGTCTCCTCCAACCTCAGCATCGACGTCGAAGAGAAGCAGGATCTGCTGGAGACCTTCGACACCCGCGAGCGCATCGAGAAGGTCATCGACCTGCTCAACAAGGAGATCCAGGTCCTGGAGCTGTCCAACAAGATCCAGACCGAGGTCAAGGGCGAGATGGACAAGGCCCAGCGCGAGTATTTCCTGCGGGAGCAGCTCAAGGCCATCCAGAAAGAGCTGGGCGACACCGACGAGCGCCAGGAGGAATTCGAAGAGCTGGAGCGCAAGATCCGGGGCGCCGAGATGCCCTCTGACGTCGAAAAGGTCGCCTTCAAGGAACTCAAGCGCATGTCCCGCATGAACCCGGGCGCGGCGGAATACACCGTGGCCCGCACCTACGTGGACTGGCTCATCGACATCCCCTGGAGCAAGTCCACCGAAGACCACCACGATCTGAAGCGCGCCGAGGTGATCCTCGATGAAGATCACTACGATCTCGAAGAGGTCAAGAAGCGCATCGTGGAGTACCTGGCGGTGCGCAAGCTCAAAGAAGACATGAAGGGTCCCATCCTCTGCCTGGTGGGCCCCCCGGGCGTTGGCAAGACCTCCCTGGCCACCTCCGTGGCGCGCGCCCTGGACCGCAAGATGGTGCGCATCAGCCTGGGCGGCGTGCACGACGAAGCCGAGATCCGCGGCCACCGCCGCACCTACATCGGCTCGCTGCCGGGCAAGATCATCAAGGGCATGAAGAAGGCGGGCACCAACAACCCTGTCTTCGTGCTCGACGAGATCGACAAGCTGGGGCGGGATCACCGCGGCGATCCGGCCAGCGCCCTGCTCGAGGTTCTCGACCCGGAGCAGAACCACAGCTTCACCGACCACTACCTCGATGTGCCCTTCGACCTGTCCAGGGTGCTGTTCATCGCCACGGGCAACTGGCCCGACAGCATCCCCGGGCCGCTCTACGACCGCATGGAGGTGCTCTACGTCTCCGGCTACACGGTCATGGACAAGCTGCGCATCGCCTTCGACTACCTGATCCCGCAGGTGCTCGACGACCACGGCATGACCGCCGAACACCTGGAGTTCACCGAAGACGCTGTCAAGCACATCATCTCCGCCTACACCCGCGAACCCGGCGTGCGCGCCCTCAAGCGCGAGATCGCCGCCTGCATGCGCGCCATCGCCAAGGCGGTGGCTTCGGACGAGCAAGAAGGCAAGGCGGTGCTCACGCCAGAGCGCATCGAGGAGATCCGCGGCCCCATCAAGCACTTCCACGAGATCGCCCAGCGCACGGCGGTGCCGGGGGTGGCCACGGGCCTGTCCTGGACCGCTGCTGGCGGCGACATCCTCTTCATCGAGGCCACCCGCTTCAAGGGCAAGGGCGCGCTGCACCTGTCCGGCAAGCTGGGCGATGTCATGAAGGAGTCCGTCAGCGTGGCGCGCAGCTACGTGCGGGCCATGGCCACCGACCTGGGTGTCGACGAAGACATCTTCGAGACCAACGACATCCACATCCATGTGCCCGCAGGTGCGGTGGGCAAAGACGGGCCCTCCGCGGGCATCGCCATCGTCACCGCCATCACCAGCCTGCTCACCGGAATCCCGGTGGATCCCACGCTGGGCATGACCGGCGAGGTCACCCTGCGGGGCGCGGTCATGCCCATCGGTGGCGTCAAGGAGAAGATCGTCGCCGCCCATCGCGCCGGCATCCAGACCGTGATCCTGCCCGAGTGGAACCGCAAGGACGTGCACCACGAGGTGCCCGACGAGGTCAAGGACGAGATGAACTTCCACTTCTGCGCCAGGGTCGAAGAGGTGCTGGAGCTGGCCCTGGGCATGACGGGCCTGGCCAACAAGACCCACCAGCCAGAGCGCCCACCCGCCAAGGACGAGCTGGCCGAGAAGACCACCCCTGCCGAAGCCTAGTGCACGCGCTCGGAAGCTCCTAGCCACCCCCACAAGCCGCCCTCGCGTGCACTATGCGACCGCGCAGCGGTCGCCTGGGGGGCGCGCCGAAGGCGCGTTGGGGGCGAGGCCCCCCGAAAAGCCTGGTGCCCGTGTGCCGCGGAGCGGCATGTACGGTCGCTGGCGACCGTACGGCCGAAGTATCTGGCCGCCCAGCAGGGTGGGCAGGTACTTCTGGGCACGGGCACTATAGCGCCGGCCCCAGGCAGTCGATGCGCTCCAGCGCGCCGAGACCGGCGCGCCGGGCGAGCTCGGCGGCCTGCAGGCTGTCCTCGGCCACCGCCAGCAGCTCGCCGCCCTCGCAGCGCAGGCGATAGGCGAAGCCACGCTCACCCTGCTGGGCGCGCAGGGCCTTGACGGAGGCGCGATCCAGCGGCTGGATGTGGTCAGGCAGCGGGGCGAGCTCGGAGGGGGAGCGCATGGAATCCAACCCGGTCCGTTCCCGGATCGGCAGCGCGATCCTGGGCTGATCAGCGACATTCCTAACGCGTCGCCCGGTGATTGACCCCAGGGGGGTGGGGCGCTAACCTCCGTTGGCATGCCAAGGCTTCTCGTGCTCCTGCTGCTGCTGTTGCACCCCGCGGTCGGGTTCTGCGAGGAGCAGGAGGAAGACTCCGGTCGGGCGCGCCTGGTCTGGGGCATCCGCTACTACCGTGCGGGGGATCACGACAAGGCCAGAGCCACCCTCATCGAGCTGCTCACCGACGAGACGGTCACCGACCGCGAGCTGCGGCTCACGGCGAGGGTCTACCTGGCCGAGGTGCTGTTCGTCGAGGACCGCCGAGAAGCAGCCCTGGCTGCCTTCCAGGCCATCCTCGAGGACGACCCCGACTACCGCCTCGATCCCTACGAGCACCCCCCCGACGTCATCGAGTTCTTCGACATGGTCCGCGCCACCCTCGCCATGGGACGCGAGGAGCCCCCCGTCGTGGATCCCGAGCCCCAGCCCCCGGAGGTCCTCCGCTTCCCGGTGCTGGGCTACGCGCCCCTTGGCGTCCACCACCTCCAGCAACGCCACTGGCTGCGCGGCTCGCTGCTGGCGTCCAGCCAGGTGGCCCTGGCCACGGGCAGCCTCATCACGGGTATCTCCCTGTACGGCCGACACGAGACCTACGACGAGAGCGAGCACAGCGACCTGCAGGATCGGCGACAGCGCAACGCCGCCATGACCGCCGGCTTCTACGGTCTGTGGGCGCTGGGCGTGGTGGACGGTGCGCTGGGCTGGCGCCGCGACCAGCGGCGCATCCAGGCGCAGTGGCAGGCGCAGCACGCCTCCTCCAGGCTCGGGCTGACCCCCACGGGGCTGCGCTGGGAGCTGTACTGGTAGCTCGGAGGCGGAAGCTCAGCGGCGAGCGGGATACACCTGACCGCTGCCTTGGAGCGTGCATGGCCTACCTGCGGATCACCGACACCATCCAGCGCACCTCCGAGGACGCGCTCCTGCGCAAGCCCATCAATTCCATCGGGCGCAGGGCTGGCAACGACATCGTCCTGTCCGATCCCACCGTGGCCGCCACCCACGCCAACCTGGTGCAGCGCGGCGATGACTTCAGCGTCTCCGTGCTCGATCGCAGCAACGAGCTGTACCTGAACGGCAAGCGGATCCGCAAGGCAGACCTGGGCTACGGAGATCGGCTGCTGGCCGGGCGCTTCGAGCTCACCCTCTGCGAAGGCGAGCCCGCCAGCAGCGACGCCGACGACGGCGACGCCCTCGACACCCTCAAGCAGCTGGTGGACTTCTCCCAGCAGCTCATGCGCGACACCAACCCCCAGGCGCTGTTCCACAAGCTGCTGCGCTCGGTCGTGCTGCTCACCGGCTCGGAGAAGGGCTTCGTCATCGTCATGCAGGACGGCGGACAGCACATGGCCGCCAGCCACAACGTCGACGACCAGGCCAGCGAGGTGGCGCGCATCAGCGACAGCATCGTCGAGCGGGTCGTGCAGACCCGCAAGCCGCTCATCGTCTCCGATGCCATGCACGACGCCCAGTTCAGCCGCGCCAAGTCGGTGGTGGACCTGCGCCTGTCCAGCGTCATGTGCGTGCCCCTGCGCTACCGCGACGACCTGCTCGGCTGCATCTACCTGGGCAACGACTCCGTCTCGGATCTGTTCACCCGCCGCGATCTCGACCTGCTGCAGGTCTTCGCCAGCCAGGCCTCCATGCTGGTGCACACCGCGCTGATGCTCAACGAGCTCAAGACCAGCAACCGCAACCTGCGTTCCCAGCTGCGCAAGTCGGGTCAAGGCGAGATGATCGGCAGCTGCGAGCCGATCCAGGCCGTCTTCAAGGTGGTCCGGCGGGTCGCGCCCACCGACATCTCGGTGCTGGTGCTGGGCGAGACCGGCACCGGCAAGGAGCTGGTGGCCCTGGAGCTGCACCGCTTGAGCGAGCGCAGCCGCAAGCCCTTTGTCTCCATCAACTGCGGCGCCATCCCCGAGAACCTGCTGGAGAGCGAGCTCTTCGGCCACAAGAAGGGCTCGTTCACGGGTGCTGTGGGCGACAAGATGGGCAAGTTCGAAGCCGCAGAAGGGGGCACGCTGTTCCTGGACGAGATCAGCGAGATGCCCATGAACCTGCAGGTCAAGCTGCTGCGCGTCCTGCAGGAACGCACCATCGAGCGCATCGGAGAGCTGCGGCCGCGCCCCATCGACATCCGCGTCGTCGCCGCCACCAACCGCGACATCGAGGCCGAGATTCGCGAAGGGCGCTTCCGCGAGGATCTCTTCTACCGCCTGAACGAGGTCACCGTGCAGCTCCCGCCGCTCCGGGAGCGCGGCGAGGACATCCTGCTGCTGGCCCGCTTCTTCCTCAACAAGTACGCCGAGCAATACAGCGCCCGCTCGCGCGGCTTCAACAACCAGTGCATCAAGGCGATGAAGGGCTACTACTGGCCCGGCAACGTCCGTCAGCTCGAGAGCCGCGTCAAGCGGGCCATCATCATGAGCGATCGCGCCCTGCTCAATGCCGAAGACCTGGGCATCCAGTCCGGCGACAAGCGCTACATCAAGCCCCTGGCCGAGGCCGAGGAAGAGTTCAAGATGGGCTACGTGCGCGATGTCCTCGAGCTCAACAACTGGAACAAGGCCCAGACAGCGCGGGATCTCGAGGTCGACCCGCGCACCATCTTCAGGTACATCGAGAAATTCGATGCCTAGTGCACGCGC
This sequence comes from uncultured Enterobacterales bacterium, assembly GCA_964512185.1. Classification (GTDB taxonomy): domain Bacteria; phylum Myxococcota_A; class UBA796; order UBA796; family JAFGLY01; genus CAZEJJ01. The sequence continues at coordinate 112,527 of CAZEJJ010000001.1, forward strand.
TCGGAAGTTCCTAGCCACCCCCACAAGCCGCCCTCGCGTGC
>CAZEJJ010000002.1:0-112482 GCA_964512185.1 uncultured Enterobacterales bacterium
GCTGGTACTTCTAGCTTGATCGTAACCTGATCGCGGTCGCTCCCGGTCTTCATGGTGGTTTCCCAGGTGGCCGCTTCCTGGTAGACTCCGCCCTCTCTCCGCCTGCAGGAGGTCGCCATGACGGGAGACGAGATCCGCGCCAAGCACGAGCAGTTCCTCTTCCCGGCCACCATCAACTACTACGCCGAGCCCATCGCGGTGGACCACGCCCAGGGCTGCTGGGTGCACGACGCCGAGGGCCGGGCCTACCTGGACTTCTTCGGGGGCATCCTCACCGTGTCCCTGGGGCATTGTGAGCCGCGGATCACCGCCGCCATCAAGGCCCAGGCCGACAAGCTGCAGCACATCAGCACCCTGTACCCCACCGAGCCCATGGCGCGGCTGGCGGAGCGCCTGTCCGACTCGGCGCCGGGCGGCCCCATGCAGAGCTTCTTCGTGGGCACGGGCACCGAGGCGGACGAGACCGCCGTGATGCTGGCCTACTGCCACACCGGCTCCAGCGAGCTCATCGCCCTGCGCAACTCCTACTCCGGCCGCTCCATGCTGGCCCAGACCCTCACCGCCCACTCCAACTGGCGCGTGCTGCCCACCCAGATCCCGGGCGTCAAGCACGCCCATGCCCCCTACTGCTACCGCTGCGACCTGTGCCTGGAGTACCCCTCCTGCGACCTGGCCTGCGCCCGCGACATCGAGAAGCTCATCCAGTACACCACCACCGGCGCGGTGGCAGGCATGCTGGCCGAGCCGGTGCAGGGTGTGGGTGGCTTCGTGGTGCCGCCCCCCGGCTACTTCGAGCTGGCTGCCGAGATCGTCCGCAGCTACGGCGGGCTGTTCATCTCCGATGAGGTGCAGACCGGCTTCGGGCGCACCGGCACCCACATGTGGGGCATCCAGCACTTCGGCGTGGAGCCGGACATCATGACCATGGCCAAGGGCATCGCCAACGGACTGCCCGCCGCCAACTGCATGGCGCGTCCCGAGATCGCGCGCAGCATCCCGCGCCTCACCATCTCCACCTTCGGCGCCAACCCCCTGCCCATGGCCGCAGCCAACGCGGTCCTCGATGTCATCGAGGCCGAGGCTGTCTGCGCCCGCTCGGAGCGGCTGGGCCAGATGCTGCACCAGGGCCTGCTGGAGCTGCAGCAGCGCTATCCATGCAACCTGGGCGACGTGCGCGGGTTGGGCCTGATGCAGGCGGTTGAGATCGTGGTGGACGAGACCGCCGGCGAACGCACGCCCGACGTGGAGCTCACCGGTCGCATCTTCGACGCGGCCCGGGAGCGAGGCCTGCTGCTGGGCAAGGGCGGGCGGTTTGGCAATGTCTTCCGCATCGCTCCCCCCATGCTCATCACCGAAGACGAGCTCCTGAAGGGCCTGCAGCGGTTCGGCGATGCGCTGCGGGCGGCGGGCGCTCGCTAACCAGCCGCGCCTGCCGTTCGATTTGTCTTGGATCCCGCGGGAGGTCCGGCTATATCAGCGCCCCCGAAGGGGACTCACCTTCGCGCTTCACCAAGGAGGAGCCCATGACCCGCACCCTTCCCATCCTGGCCCTGCTGGGCCTTTCCGTGGCCCTGTTCAGCGGCTGTCCCACCACCACCAAGGACAGCGGCCCTGAGGGCGACACCGACACCGACACCGACAGCGACTCGGACACCGACGCCGACGCCGACGCCGACGCCGACGCCGACGCCGACGCCGACACCGACACCGGCCCCACCTGCGCTGATATTCAGCAGGGAGTCTACTCGGAAGACGACGTGGTCACCTTGAGCGGCGTCATCGCCACCTCCCAGGTGGCCAACAACGGCATGGGCTTCTTCGTCCAGGATGCCGGTGGCGGCGAGTACTCGGGCATGTTCGTCTACCTCGGCTCGGTCGAGGTGGACGTGGCCGTGGGTGACGAGCTGACGGTCACCGGCGCCTACACCGAGTACTACGACCTGTCGGAGCTCTCTGTCGGTGGCGCCTCCGACGTGGAGATCACCGGGTCCGGCAGCGTGGCCGCCACCACCCTCCAGGCCGCCCCCGGCGACTGGGAGCCCTACGAGAGCGTGCTGGTCACCCTGCAGGACGTGAACATCACCAGCGACGCCAACGAGTACGGCGAGTTCTCCACCGACTGGGACGTGGCGCTCGACGACATGTTCTACACCTACGAGGGCAGCAGCGGCGACAGCCTGGGCTCCGTCACGGGTCCGCTGAACTACTCCTACGAGGAGTACAAGCTGGAGCCGCGCTCCGCCGACGACGTCCAGTAGCTGCGCGCCCCGCGTGGGTGTCGGAAATCCGTGCCCGCTTCCCTCCGTCGTGCCCGGAGGGAGCGGGTGCTCGTGCGTTCGCGCTTGGTTGCGAGCGAGAGTCCTGGTATATGGGGGGCCCGACCCAACCACACCCAGGTAGCACCTGGTCCCAAGAGGAGACCCACATGAAGAACCTTTGCCTGCTCAGCCTCGTCGCCCTCGGCCTGTCCGTGGGCTGCGGCGAGAAGGAAGACACCGGTGACTTCCCCGAGGCGGACACCGACACCGACGCTGACGCCGACACCGACACCGACACCGACGCTGACGCCGACACCGACGCCGACACCGACGCCGACAGCGACACCGACGCCGACACCGACGCCGACAGCGACGCAGATACCGACGCCGACGTGGACTACGACGAGATCAGCGACATCCAGCAGGGTGCCTACAAGGACGGCTCGACGGTCCTGGTGAACGGCATCGTGGGCAACGACGAGACCGAGTACGGCTTCTTCCTGCTCGATCCCGATGGTGGCGCCTACAGCGGCATCTGGGTCTACGCAGGCAGCAAGATCACCGCCGGCGTCCTGGAAGGCGACGACGTGGAGATCAGCGGTGTGTACACCGAGTACTACGACCTCTCCGAGCTGCAGCTGGCGGACGTGAAGGACCTCGTGGTGCTCTCCAGCGGCAACCCTCTGCCCGAGCCCGTGACCGTGAGCACCGCCGACCTGGCCGACGAGAAGACCGCCGAGCCCTACGAGTGCACCCTGGTCAGGGTCGAGGACGGCGTGGTCAGCGACGTGGACACCAGCTACGGCGAGTTCGTGCTCGACGAGGCGGCCACCGTGGACGACCTGCTGCACGACTGGACCGCCGACTACGGTGATCTGGCTGTGGGCGACAGCTTCGAGGCCGTCTATGGGCTGCTCTACTACAGCTACGGCGCCTACAAGATCGAGCCCCGCAGCGCCGATGACCTGACCGGCTTCACTCCCGTGCCCTGCGTCGCCGACAAGTGTGTGGGCGATCTAGTGGAAGGCGACCTGGTGGTGACCGAGGTCATGGCCAACCCCGCGGCCTGCTCCGACAGCGACTGCGAGTGGATCGAGATCTACAACGCCAGCGGTGGCTCGGTCTTCCTCGATGGGCTCACCATCGAAGACGACGGATCCAACAGCGGCAGCATCAGCGGCAGCGCTGTGGTCGCCGCCGATGGCTACGTCGTGTACGGCGTGGGCGACGCCACGAGCTGGGGCTACACCGACTTCACCCCAGACGCCTTCTACGGCAGCAGCATCGCCTGGGGCAACAGCGGTGACGCGGTCTCCCTCAAGAACAGCAAGCTCACCGTCGACCAGTCCGCCACCTACATCAGCGACGACGCCGAGGCGGGTATCTCCTGGCAGCTGGGTGGCACACCCGACGCCGACGCCAACGACGACCCCGAAGACTGGTGCGCGGGCACCAGCGCCATCGGCAGCTCCGGCGACTACGGCACCCCCCAGGCCGCCAACGACAGCTGCGACGGCTGAGAGCGGGCCCGCCCAGACTACGAGACCCCCTCCCGGCGTGAGCCGCGGCGGGGGTCGCTCGTCTGGGGTTCAGGGTGCGGTGGCGGTGCTGAACTCCCACACCACCGGTTCCAGCGGTACGCCGGCCTGGTTGGTGAAGTTCGCGTAGTGGACACCGTTCAGCCCAACGCGGTAGCTGCGGCCCGGCTCGAGATCGGCGCTGAGGGTGCACACGGTGCCGCCCTTGGACCAGCGGGCCTTGTGGTCGGACTCGGGGTAGTCGTCACCGAGCTGGACCCAGGACATGCCCTTGCCCATGGGCTTGTCGAAGGTGACGCTGAGCTTGTGCGTTCCGGCGGGCAGGTCGGTGGCGCCCGGAGGCGGGTCGAGGCTCAACACCTGTGGGGGCAGCATGCCCAGGTAGATCTCGTCTGAGGCGCCCTGGGTGGTGAACCAGATGACGTCGTGGGCAGCGGGCGTGCCCGCTACGGCGCGGAAGTTCTGGTGGCTGGTGGAGTTGATGCCCACCCGGTAGGCGTGACCCGGCTCCAGGGCGACGGGCAGCACGCAGCTGCGGCGGCCGTCCCAGCGTGGACGCCCGGTGGTCTCGGGGAACAGCCGGCCGTCGCCGGTGAACGAGTAGCCGCTGGTGTGCATGTCCTGATCGAAGGTGACCCGGATCTCGGTGGTGGCCGGATCCACGTCGCGGGCCGCGATGGGCGGCGTGCTGGAGGTGATGGTGGGCGCCTGCTGCACCGAGGTGGTGGGCTCGGCCCGTGCGCTGTCGAGGCAGCCCATGAGCAACGGGAGCAGCGAGAGGCAGCCTGCGCGGGCGCGTGGCCTGGTCTGTCGCGACTGCACGGAACCGTTCATGGCTTCCTCCCGGACGTTCGTTCCTCGGCACTGGCTGCCGTAACCTGCATCGAGCAGAGGCGCTAGGCTCTGGTGACCTGGGAGCCGAGCTGGTGGGCTGTGTGGTCGAGCGGCTCTCCTACGCTGAGTTTCCCGCCCACGACCTGCCTGGTGGACTCAGCTTCCACTATCCCATGAGCTTTCGCTGGTAGAGACCCCCGCCTTCGAGCTAGAGTAGAGCCCCGGTTTTCCGGTCTCGAGGAGGCCTGTCGATGCTACGCACCTTCCCCACCCTCTTGGCGCTGGCCCTCTTGGCTGCCTGCGGTGATCCAGAAGACACCGACAAGACAGCCGACACGCAGGACACCGAAGAAACAGGTGATCCCACCGACGCCCCGGATCGCGACGGTGACGGCTACACCAGCGACGTGGACTGCGACGACTACGATCCGGCCGTGCATCCCGACGCCTTCGACGGCTGCAACGGGGTGGACGACGACTGCGACGGCGACGAGGACGAGGACCCGGACATCCCGTGGTACCTCGACAGCGACGGCGACGGCTTCGGCGACCCGGGCGCCGAGATCGATCCCAGCTGTGAGCCCACCGACGGCTACGTCAGCAACCGCTACGACTGCGACGACGAGGACGCCGAGGTCTATCCGGGAGCCACCGAGATCTGCGACGGCGTGGACAACAACTGCGACGGCGACGCCGACGAAGGCGCCGCGCTGTACGTGGAGGCCGGCGCCCCCGCCGGCGGCAACGGCACCGCGGACGATCCCTTCAGCTCCATCCAGGACGCCATCGACGAGGGCGAAGCCTGCGTCGAGGTGGGGCCGGGCACCTACTTCGAGAACCTGTCCGTCTTCGAAGGTCCCATCTACGTGTACTCCCAGGACGGTGCCGACAACACCACCATCGATGGCCAGGCCCTGGGGCCCGTGATCGAGGTGGAGACCGGCACCGAAGACCTCGTCGGCTTCGTGGGCTTCACGCTCACCAACGGCGCCGACTCGGTGGGAGCCGGGCTGCTGGTGAGCGACTCTACCCTGGAGCTCAGCGACCTGCAGGTCATCGAGAACAGCGCCTCCAGCTCCGGCGGCGGGGCCTACTTCGAGTACGCCAACGTCAGCCTGCACGAGTGCCTGTTCTCGGGTAACTGGGCCTACGACGGCGGTGGCGTGTACATCAACGGCGGCACGGTCAAATTCGTGGGCACCACGCTCACCAACAACGAGGCCTACTACGGCGGCGGGCTGGCGGCCTACGGCGGCACCATCGACATGGCCGGCAGCGCCATCGATGGCAACATCGCCTGGTACAGCGGCGGCGGGGCCTACGTCTACTACTCCGACGAGCTGGTCCTCTCCGATGTGGACGTGACCAACAACGAGGCCTACTACGATCCGGGCGCAGGCCTCTACCTGTACTACCTGTCGTCGTCCGTGCCGGCCCAGCTCAACGATGTGCGCGTGGTGGGCAACAGCTCCACCTACAGCTCCGCCGCGGGCCTGTACCTCGGCTACTACAGCTACGTCGAGGCCACCAACCTCAGCCTCACCGGCAACCTGGCCGAGAGCAGCACGGGCGGCGGCTTCCTGGTGGAGTACGGCTCCACCCTCGATGTGACCGGCGCCGACATCTCTGACAACGGGGCCTATTCATTCGCCGCTGGATCGGTGGACGAGTCCTTCGTCTACCTCAACCAGGCCTCCATCCGGGCCAACGAGGCCCAGTACGTGGGCGGTCTGGGTGTGCGCGACTACTCCTACGTGGAGCTGATCAACACCGTGATGCACAGCAACGTGGACGACTCGGGCAGCAGCGGCTCCGGCTACTACGGCGCCGCCCTGAACGTCTACAACTACAGCACCCTGGTGGCCAACCACCTCAACCTGGTGAACACCCAGGGCACCTACGCGCTGCGCATCTACTCCAGCTCCAGCTTCTACCTGGCCAACAGCATCGTGGCCTACAACAGCGGCTACGGCCTCAACCTCTCCAGCGTGCCCGAGTCCTACATGGACGGCGGCTACAACGCATTCTGGGACAACACCTACGGCAACCTCTACTACCCCGATGGCTCCGAAGACATCCTCGAAGGCGAGACCAGCCTGAACGAGGATCCGCTCTTCGTGTCCTACGACGCCGATCCCGACAGCGACGATCTGCACCTCGACGCGTCCAGCCCCTGCGTCGATGCGGGCGATCCCCACGAGACCGATGCCAATGGCAGCGCCTCGGACATGGGTGCCTACGGCGGCCCCGGCGGCGAGTGGTAGCGGCGGCTACTCCTCGAGCGGAGCGAGCACGGGGGCCAGAAAGGCCAGGATCTCTTCTTTGGCCATGGCGCGGTCCCAGTCCCACAGCAGGTGGTGGTTGTTGCGCTCGTCCATGGTGACGTAGCGCTTGTCCTGGCTGCCCAGCAGTGGGAAAGCCGCCAGCGATGCGGCCTGGGAGGCGGCGAAGTCGCCCGGGGAGTGGAGCAGGATGAGGGGCATCTGCACGGCGGCCAGCAGGTCGGGCTGCCGCGCGCGCTCGCCCAGCTCCGCCAGCACGAGCACCGCGCGGGTGGGGATGCGCGGGTAGGAGAACAGGTTGGGGCGCGCTTCCTTGCGGTTGACCTGCACCGTGGCCTGGCCCTTGGGCACCCAGCGCACCATGGGGGACAGCAGGCGGTTCCATTCTTCGGGGCGCAGGCCGTAGTACCACTGGTGCTGGATCTCGAAAGCCGGGGCGATGAGCACGAGGCGATCCACCGGCTGTTCGGCCGCCAGCAGGGTGGAGAGGACTCCCCCCATGGAGAAGCCCACCAGCACGATCTGCTCGTGGTTGGACCTGAAGCTCTGCAGCTCCTGGCGGGCCCCCTCCAGCAGATCGTCGGGGCTCTGGGCCTCCATGTCTTCGGGCGTGGTGCCGTGGCCCGGCAGGCGCGCCAGCCGCACGTGGCAGCCCGCAGCGGCCAGCTCGTCGCCCAGGTCGGCGAAGTCCCTGCGGGAGCCGGCGAAGCCGTGCACCAGCAGGCAGCCCACGGACGCATCTGGATCGCCCAGCTCGATGGCCTCGGTGCCCGGGATGACGGTGGGTTCGGCTGGGGTCAAGGCTGCCTCCGTCTGGGTCTCCAGCGGCACGGTGACGCCGTAGCTGCCGGGCTCGTCTACCGCCAGCGCGCCGCCGTGGCTGAGCATTATCAGGCTGGCCAGGAGGGCGTAGGGATACAGCATGGCTCCTCTGGGTCGCTGTCTGGGAGATTAATCCCGTGGGGGCCTGCGCTCATTCCGAAAACGCGGCGGGGCCGGCGGGGAAGCTGTGCGCCCGGTGGGGCGTTCACGATAGGTTGCCCGCCATGCGAACCCTGACCATGCTGCTGCTGTCGTTGCTCTGTCCTGCCTGTGGGGCCATGGAGGAGCAGCTCTTCGCCCCCGCCGACCCCGGGGCCACCGAGCCCCTGCGCTTCACCGTGCCCGCCGGCTCCACCGCCAACGGCATCGGTCCTGCCCTGGAGCAGGCGGGGCTCATCAGCTCCGCCGGGCGCTGGAAGCTCTACCTCAAGGCCAGCGAGCGCGGCAGCTGCCTCAAGGCGGGCGACTTCGAGCTGAGCGCCTCCATGAGCCTGCCCGACCTGCTCGACACGCTCTGCGGCGTGCCCCTGGCCGACGATGTGCCCTTCACGGTGGTGGAGGGCTGGCGCATCCGCGACATCGACGATGCCCTGGCCGCCGAGGGCTGGATCGAGGCCGGGGACTACCGCGCGCTGGCAGAGGACTTCGACGCTCTGGAGCTGCCCTTCGCGGTGCAGGGGCCTACGCTGGAGGGCTACCTCTACCCGGACACCTACCAGGTCTCCGCCCGCGGCTTCGAGGTGGATGCGTTCATCGAGCGCCAGGTGCAGACCTTCTGGGATCGCTTCGGCCAGGCCCACGCCCACGGTGCTGGTGGGCGCAGCCTGCACGAGCTGGTGGTGATGGCCTCCATGCTCGAGCGCGAAGAGCCCCATCCCCCCTATCGATCCACCACGGCCGGGGTGCTCTTCAAGCGCCTCGACGGTGGCTGGAACCTGGGGGTGGACGCCACCAGCCGCTACACCATCGCCGACTGGAACGATCGCTCTGCCTTCATCCGGCAGCTCAAGGACCCCGACGACATCTACAACACCCGCCTGCGACCGGGCCTGCCCCCCACCGCCATCGGCAACCCCGGCGTGCAGTCGTTGCAGGCCGCGGCCGCGCCGGTTCAGACCGAGTACTGGTACTACCTGCACGACAGCAGCGGCCAGGTGCACTGGGCCAGAAACGGTCGCGAGCACGAGAACAACAGGGCGAAGTACGACGTCTACTGATTGATCATCTTCCGGATGTCCGAGTACTCGCGCACCTTCTGCCAGGACAGCTCGCCGCGCATGAGCATCTCGGCGGCGATGCGCGCCATGCGCACCAGGTTGGCGGCGCTGGCGATCTCCAGCAGCAGGCTGGCGTGCTGGCGCCAGAAGGAGGAGCCGTGGAAGTGCCACACCAGCTTGCGGGGCACGAAGCGCTTGTTGGCCAGCATGTACAGGGCCAGCCAGAACCTGTCTTCGCTGGGGCGCGGGTAGTCCACGCTGACCCGGAACTGCTCGAAGCTCTTGGTGGCGTAGCCCTCCACGTCCAGGGGTGAGGCCAGCCCGGCGTCGATGATCTTCTGGGTGACCGCGCTCTTGGGGAAGAGCGTGAGGGAGTAGAGATAGATCTTGTAGGGGCCCTCGAGGTCCATCAGCAGGTGGAACAGGGCCTCCTTGTCGGACTCGATGGCCAGCGGGTTGTCGATGATGACGTCGTACTTGACGTCCAGCTTGAGCTGCTGGTTCATGTGGTCGAAGGCCAGCACCTGCTTGACGGTGCTGCTGCGCTCGTAGACCTCTCGCTGCTCACGGTCGCTGCCGGCCTCGATGCCCAGCTGGACGCCGCGCAGGCCGGCGTCCATCAACAGCTCCAGGTTGTCGCGGCGCACCACCTCGGGGGTCATGAGCACGTCGAAGGGCAGGTCGGAGAACTCGGCCTTGTACTTCGCAGCGAATTCCCCCAGCCAGCGCTTGGGGAAGACGAAGGTGTCGTCGTCGAACTTGACCCAGCGCAGGTTGGGCACCTCGTCGCGGGCCTGGCGCAGCTCTGCCATGACCGAGTCCACCGAGCGGCGGCGATGGTAGTTGCCCTTGCCTTCAGGGTAGATGGCGCGCAGGGAGCTGTTGTAGCAGTAGGCGCAGTTGTTGGGGCAGCCCCGGCTGGCGAAGATGCGGAACTCGTGGTGCTTGACCAGGGGATCGCCTGCCACGAGCTTCTCGTCGTCCAGCAGCCAGAAACCCTCGCCCCCCAGGGCGCGGAAGGGCAGGCTGTCCAGGTCCTGGATCAGCGCGCCCACGGGGTTGCGGACCTGGCTGCCGTCGGGCCTGCGCATCCAGAGGCCGTCGAGATCCTCGTAGCTCTCGCCGGCCTCCATGCGGTCCACCAGGGCCAGCAGGCGGTGCTCGCCCTCGCCCAGCAGCAGGGCGTCGGCGTAGTCGATGCAGTCTTCGGGCACCAGGGTGGTGTGCAGGCCGCCCCACAGGACGGTGACCGCGCTGCCCAGGGCGCGCTTGACCCGCTGGGTGAGCGTGATGGCGATGCGCCAGTAGGGGGAGCCGAAGGACAGGCCCACCAGCTGGTAGCCGCCCTGCTGGACGTGCTCTACCAGCAGCTCGTACTCGCGGGGGGTGGGCCAGGGCACCTGGTTGTTGCGCCAGTCCTTGAAGAAGAGGATGTCGGCCTGGTAGCCGCCGCGCTCGCGCAGCATGGTGGCCAGGTGGCGCACGCCGCTGTTCTCGATGCCGTACATGCCCACGAGCAGGACCTTGGTGTGCTTCATGGTGCTTTCCTATCGATCCAGCAGCAGGCGCAGGCCGGCGCGGGCCTTGCGGGCCAGATCGATGGGCTGGCGCAGCTCGCGCAGCTGCCCCATGACGAAGGCTGGGCGCCAGTAGAAGGCCCGGTAGGCGGTGAGCAGCAGGCTGCGCAGCTGCTCGCCCGTGAAGTGCTCTTCCCAGATGGGAGGCTGGAAGCCCGGCCTGGGATCGCGCATGAAGGCCATCCAGGGCTCCAGGCTCAGCACGCCCTCTTCGAGGCCCTCGTCGTACAGGCGGGTGCCCGGGAAGGGAGTGAGGATGTTGACCATCAGGAAGTCGGGCTCGAGGCGGATGGCGTAGCGGATGGTGCGCAGCACATCCAGGCGGCTGCGCTCGGTGGGGGTGCCGATCATGAAGTAGGCCACGGTGGAGAGCCCCACCTGGCGGCACAGCCTGAAGGCCTGCTCGATGTCGCGGGTGGTGACGCCCTTGCGCAGCCGCCGCAGCCCTTCGTCGGTGCCCTGCTCCACGCCGAGCTGCACGCGGGTGCAGCCGGCAGCCTTCATCTTCTCCAGCAGGGCCTGGTCCACACCGTTGACGCGCATGCGCACGGTCCATGAGAAGCTGAGCCGACGGGCCAGGATCTCGTCGCAGAGCTGGTGCACGCGCTCGTTGGTGACGTTGAAGGTGTCGTCCACGAAGTAGATCTCGCGGATGTCCAGGGCCAGGCAGGCCTCGATCTCCTCGCAGATGCGGCCCGGGGAGGCCGAGCGGAAGCGGGTGCGCGGCGTGTTGCAGAAGGTGCACTGGTGGGGGCAGCCGCGGCTGGTGGCCACGGTGGTGAACAGGCCTCCGGTGCCCAGCAGGCTGGAGTAGCGGCGGAAGTCCACCAGCGTGCGGTCGGGGATGGGGTAGCTGTCGAGATCGTCTGACAGCAGGGCGGGTGCGCTTGGGATCGGATCGTCGGGGTGCGCCATGGCCCCCGGCAGGCCGCGGGGCTCATCTCCGCGCTGCCAGACATCGAGCAGCTGCAGCAGCGGCTGCTGGCCTTCGCCGCGCCCCGCGGCGTCGCCCCCAGGGCGCGGCCGCGCCCGCGCGGGGGAGGGGTTTGAGTGGGGTGCCCCCCCCCCCCCCGGGGGCACCGAGCTGCAGCCGCGCGCGGCCTGCACGGTGTGCACCACGTCCACCAGCTGCACGGTGTAGGCCACCACCCCCACCACCTCCGGGGCGTGGCGCCGGATGCGCTCGGCCAGCTGCTGCTGGTCCAGCTCGTCGAGCTGGGCATCGAGGATGGCTACATCGTGGTCGCTGTTCTGGCGTAGCCAGGTGGCCAGCGCCAGCAAGCCCAGCGGCGGGTAGGAGGTGTTCTCGGCCTCCACCGCCTTGGGGACGGAGGTCTCGATGGTGTTGTGGGACGGGGGACGGATCAGGAGCAGGCGCATGGAGTCTCTCGCAGGGGAGCCTATCCTCTCCGCCCGCGGGTGGCGTGCCGCGGTTGCGGGCTGGTGCCCTGGCTGACGCTGGTTCAGGCTCCGGCGTCTCGCAGCAGGGTGGAGAAGGAGGAGCTGAGCTGCACGCTGCCCACCTCCTGGACCGGCCCTGTGAGCTGGACCTGCCAGTCATCGTCGATGTCCACCTGCAGGTCTCCGCCCGGCGCCTGGCCCCGGATCTGCTGGCCGCAGCGGCCGGTGAGCAGGGCCGCGGCCGCGGCCGCGCAGGCGCTGGACCCCGAGGCCAGGGTGGGGCCGGCCCCTCGTTCCCAGATGCGCAGCTGCAGGTGATCTCTGGCCAGCACCCGGACGAGCTGCACGTTGCTGCGGTTGGGGAAGCTGGCGTGGCGCTCCAGCGCTGCTCCCCAGCGCTGCCAGGGGAGCTGGTCGAGATCCTGCTCGGTGAAGATCACGCAGTGGGGGTTGCCCAGGCCCACCGCGGTGACGCGCAGCGGCCGGCCGTGGTGGTCCAGGGGGGCGCCGGGCAGGGGCTGCTCCACCAGCGGTTCGGGCCAGTCCACCGGCACGTCTTGGGGGGCGAAGCTGGCGGGGCCCATGTCCACCTGTACCTGCTGGCCCGCGACCGTGCAGCGGGGCCGCCGGCCCCCCACCTGCACCGTGAAGCTGGCTGGGGCGCCGCGGTGGTGGTGCAGCCAGTGGGCATAGATGCGCAGGCCGTTGCCGCTGATCTCCGCCTCGGAGCCATCGGGGTTGAAGATGCGCAGCCCGAAGTCGGCGTCTTCGGCAGGGCAGGGGAGCAGAATGCCGTCCCCTCCCACCCCTTGATTCCGATCACACAGGAGCACCACCTGTCGGGGGGTGGGAGGAGGCGGATCATCCTGTACGATCAAGTAATCGTTCCCCAGGCCGTGACTCTTTAGCAGAAGCACGATCCGCTCTCCTCGCTCATGGGCGGTTGTGTGTATTAGAAGTAGCGATATGGGAAAGTACGGCATCGACCGATGGGGCCACGTCGGTGGGCCCCTCCACGGCCTTCAGAGCGCTCGCCGGATCCTTGAGACCGTTGCCGGTGACGATGATGGCCACCTCGGCGTCGGCCGCGAGCAGGCCACGCTGGCGTGCCGCGGCCACGCCGGCGACGGTGGCGGAGGCGGCCGGCTCGCCGAAGATGCCGGTGGTGCCCGCCAGCATGCTGAGCGCCGAGAGGATGGCGCTGTCGGGCACCGCGATCATGGCGCCCTGGTTGCGCCTGACGGCCTGCAGCGCCTTGTGGCCGTTGCGCGGGTGACCGACGCAGAGGCTGTCGGCCACGGTGGAGGCGGGCTCCGCGCGGGGCTCGCGCCCCTCGTCGAAGGCGTGCACCAGGGGTGCCGCGCCTTTTGCCTGCACCCCCAGCACCCGCGGCACGAAGGGCAGCAGCCCCGCGGCGTGGGCCTCCTCGAGCCCCTTGACCGCCCCGGCGATGGTGCAGCCGTCGCCCACGCTCAGGGCCACCCAGGCCGGCGTGCGCTCGCGCAGCTGGTCGGCCAGCTCGAGGGTGACGGTCTTCTTGCCCTCCACCAGGTAGGGGTTGACCGCGCAGTTCCGGTTGAACCAGGGCATGCGCCGGGCCACCTCGGCGGCGAGATCCCAGGTGGTGTCGTAGTCCGCGTCCACCCTGAACACCTGGGCGCCGAACACGCGCAGCTGGGCGATCTTGGGCGCGGGGGCGCGGCGGGGCACGAAGATGGTGGCCGCCAGGCCCATGGAGGCTGCGATGCAGGCGGTGGATGAGGCGGCGTTGCCGGTGGAGGCGCAGACGATGCGCTCCTTGCCGGCCGCGACGGCCAGCACCACACCCACCGCCGAGGCGCGGTCCTTGAGGCTGGCGCTGGGGTTGCGGCCGTCGTCCTTGACCACCACGCGCGCCAGGTCCAGCCGCTCCGCCAGCCGCGGGGCTTCGTGGACGGGCGAGCCCCCCACCTGCAGGGGTGGCAGGGCGGCGCCCTGGGGGATGGGCAGCACGGCTCGGTAGCGCCAGATGTCGATGGGGGCGTCCCGGCAGGCCAGGTCGCGGGCCAGCCGGGCGGCGGCTCCCGGCTGGTAGCGCAGGTCCATGCGGGCCTCGGGTCCACAGCGGGCACAGCTCCAGCGCCAGGGATCGCTGTGGGCGTGGCCGCAGCGCACACAGAACAGCTCGGCGACGTTGTCGGGCAGGGCCAGGGACATGGAGGGCTCCAAGGGGATCAGGGCTCTACCAGCGAGCCATAGAGCTGCGGCCTGCGCAGCAGGGGCCGGCGGCTGCGCTCTTGCCGCAGGCGGCCCAGGGCGATGTCCACGCGGATGGTGGAGGCGCGGTCCCTGGACGCCCGCGCGTGGAAGCGCCCCCGCGGATCCGCGAGGTAGCTGCCGCCGGTGAACTCCAGGCGCTGCGCCGCACCGTCTGAGCCCTGCAGGGTCTCGATGCCCACCCGGTTGCAGGCGCCCACCCAGGCGTGGTTCTGGGCGGCAACCGCCAGGGCTTCGGCTTCCCAGAGCACGCGGGGGTGTGCGTCGGTGGCGGCCGCAGGGAAGAGGATCAGCTCGGCACCTTGCTGGCCCATGATGCGTGCCACCTCGGGCAGGTGGCGGTCGTAGCCCAGCACCACCCCCAGCCGCGCCACCGTGGTGTCGAAGACGGTGAAGCCGGAGTCTGCGGCCTGTAGCTGCCGCTGCTCGGCGGGCAGCAGGTGGTGGCGTCGGGCCACCCCCGTCAGGCTTCCGTCGGCGTCGATGACGGCGGCGCTGCTGTGGATCCGCCCGTCGGTCGCCCGCTCCAGCAGCGGCACCACCAGCACGCAGCGGTGGTTGCCCGCGCTGCGCTGCAGGCGCTCCAGGGCGGGGCCGCCGGGCAGGGGCTCCGCCAGGTCGAGCCAGCGATCATCGGGGCCCCCCGGAAACCAGGCCAGCAGGCAGAGCTCGGGCAGGCACAGCAGCTGCACGCCCACCGCCACCGCCTGCTCGACGGCCACCAGCGAGCGCTGCAGCCCTTCGGCCATCACCTGTGCCGGATCGGCGTCGGGGGAGCAGGCGACGGCGACCTGGTGCAGGCCTGCGCGCAGGATGGAGATCATGGTGGTCCGAGCCTATCAGGCTTCCAGCTCTGCCCAGATGCGCTCGAAGTTCTGCAGGTAGGCCCGCACCAGCAGGGGATCGGTTGTGACCAGGAAGTTCTCGCGGTTCTCCTGGGCTCCTGCTCGCGTCCAGTTGTAGGAGCCGTTCACCAGCACCCGCTCGTCCATCACGGCGAACTTGTGGTGCATCCAGGCCGCCGAGGGGTCGGGATGGATCGCGATGCCGGCGCGCTGTAGCCGCCAGATGTCGGAGCCCCGGTCCTGGGCCTTTCTGCCGTCGGTGATGATCCGGAGGGCTACGCCACGATGGTGGGCCGCCACCAGGGCGTCGTGGATGCGGTCGTCGGTGATGGTGAAGACCGCGGCGGCGATGTGCTCGCGAGCGGCGGCGATCTGGGCAGCCAGCAGCTTCGCCAGCGGGTCCTGCGGACCGAACCAGGCCCGGCTCTGGGCCGGTGGTGCGCCGGCGCCGTGGTTCACCTGCAGGGCGCGCAGGCTGTCTTCGAGCCAGCGCAGCAGCAGCTTGTCGCGGGGATCGTGCATGCGCTCGGCCGCGGCGTCGAACAGCCCAGCCTCCACCTGCAGGCGCTGCCGCACGTCGATGGGCTCGTCGTGCAGCAGGGCGTGGATGGCGCGGCGCTCGGAGCGCGACAGCCTGAGGTCATCGGCCGTCGCCACCAGGTGCCGCAGCAGCTCGTTGGGCTTCACTCGCCACCCCCGAGCCAGCGCACGGGCGCAGGCCGGCGCTCGGCCAGGGAGCGGTAGCGCAGCGCCGGCCAGCCCACGCCCATGGTCATGTAGCAGCGATGATCATCGGGAATTCCCAGCCAGCGCTTGAGGGGCTTGCTGTTGTGGATGGCCTGCTCCACGAAGCCGTTGAAGCAGCAGCCGAGCCCGTGGCTGTGGGCCAGCAGCGAGGCGGAGAAGATGGCCGCGTCGCAGTTGAAGGCGGAGCAGGAGTCCCAGGCCTCGGCGTGCACCAGCACCATGGCTGCAGCGTCGTAGAGCAGCCGGTCGTCGCCCTCTTCCATGCGCCTGCCCGCCTCCTGGACCACCGGCAGGTAGTCCTTGAGCTGCTGGTGTTGCCGAGCGCCGGCGAACACGCGCACCCCCAGCCCGCCTAGGGGGTTGCCCACCAGCTTGAACAGGCGGGCGTAGAAGTCGAAGACCCGCTGGCGCAGCTCGCGCACCTTGTCGCGCTCGTCAAGCACGAGCCAGTGCACGTTCTGGCTGTTGGTGCCGGTGGGCGTGTAGCGGGCCACGCGGATGATCTCCTGCAGCAGCGCGCGCGGCACGGGCTTGTCCTTGTAGACCCTCACCGAGCGGCGTTCGCGCAGCAGCAGGGCCAGCTGCTCTGTCGCCACGGCGGGCTCGCGGGCCGGCTGGGGGCTCTCCGCAGGCAGGGGGAGCGGCGCACGGATGGCGGATGCCGCGCAGACCGCCTCGCAGTGGCCACAGGCGTTGCACCAGTCGGGACGGTCGAGCCGCGCCTTGCCTCGCCGCTTGTCTTCGGCGGGCGGCTCCTCGCCGATGACCATGCTGGCGCAGACCCTGGCGCAGAGCCCGCAGGCGGTGCAGGCGCCTTGATCCAGCGTGGGGGGGCCGAGATCGGGCATGACGGATCTCCGAGGGGGCTGAGGCCTGTTGGTATCACGCCCCCGCCAGGGCGGGCGCTAGCGCTGCGGTCCTGGCGGGCTCTGGTCGCCCGTGGCGGGTGGCGGCAGGTCTCCCTCGTGCGAGCTCCCCGCGAGCCGCTCCGATGCGCCCTGTGCGCCGGGCATGGGGGCCGGTTGCAGGGGGGCATCGATGGAGGGCTGGGTGGCGGTCCAGGGTGCACCCTGTGCGCTGAGCAGCAGCGCGAGGCTCTCCGACAGCTCGGGGGAGAAGGAGAAGGAGACCGTCTCGTGGAGCCGCTTTCGCTCGAGGTCGTAGATGGTGGCCGGGTCGCTGGAGCAGGTGCGGCCGCGGAGGACGGCGTCGTCGTCCTCGGCCATGGTCTGCAGGTGGCGGACCAGCGCCCCCCTCAAGCGGCCCGCGTCCCGGCCGCTGAGCGACCGCTCTCGGACAAAGGTCTCGAACCAGGGCTCCCGGCCTTCCATCAGGGACAGGGCCAGGGTCGTCTGTGGTGCGCTGGTGGCGGCCAGCTGGGACCGCACGCCGTGGGTTCGGCCAGTGTGGTCGCCGCAGGCGGCGAGCATCGCGACCAGCAACATGGTTGGAGGGAAGGACATGGTAGAATTCGGGAGGGCGCGCAGCCCGATCGGATCCGCCGCCGAAGTCTACCATCGGAGTAAATGATCCTCCCACATTCTATCGCTTCGGCAGCGGTCCTGGCGGCGCTCGGCGCGCTGGCGGGCTGCGGTTCTTCTGCCGATCAGGGCTTCATGGAGGGCTACGACCAGTACGAGCAGGCGGTCTACACCTGGCCTCGGCAGGACTGCTCCCAGCTGGAGGAGATGTGGACCTGGCGGTACGAGGATCCGGAGCAGGTCAAGGCTCTGCTGGAGGTCCGCGACGGGGAGCGCCTGGCGGATGTGGGCTGCGGATCCGGCTACTACACGTTCCAGCTGGCGGAGCTGGTGGGACCGCAGGGCCGGGTGTATGCGCTGGACGTCCAGGAGGAGGCCATCTCGGATCTCCGGCGGCGTCTGGCTGAGCTGCCACAGCTGGCCTCCCGGGTGACCTCGGCGGTCAACGCGGTGGACGATCTGGGACTCGAGCCTCAGTCCGTGGACGTCATGCTGCTTGCCCACCTGGACTTCTACCTGTATCCGCCCTTGCGTCCTGAGAACCGGCGCCTGCTGGCCTCCTGTGCCGAGGCCCTGGTCCCGGGAGGTCGGCTGCTGGTGGTCCAGTACCTGGGGCAGCTGGACCGCGACACCGCCAGCCGCGAGATCAAGGCCGCCCTGGCCGAAGCGGGCTTGATCTCCACCTTCGACCAGCCCGGCGCGAGCGAGCCCGTGCTCTACCTGGGCTTCGAGCGCGGCTCCTAGATCTTCTCCTGCACCTCGCCCTCGGCTGCCTCGCGCCTCACCCGGGCGTACTCGCCCGCCATGATGTCCAGGTAGTTGCCGTTCTCCACCCACTGCAGCAGGTGCATGACCCGCCAGGCGGCGTAGGGGTGGGTGCGGTTCATGGTGAGCATGAGCACCAGGGTGTTGTCGAGCCAGGAGCTCATCTCCTTCTGCTCCAGCTCGCGGGCCTGCTCGATGAAGGGGCCCAGCTTGAGGGCGCCGCGCTTGACGGTGCCCGGGCGAGCGCCACCCGCCATCTTGAGCTGCACGTTCAGCGATGACAGCAGATCGCGGCAGCCCAGCAGCCCGGCGCGGTCGGCGGTGAGCTCGGCGCAGCGGGACCAGCGCAGCAGGGCCAGCTGGATGGGGGCGGACAGCAGGTGGATGATGGTGCTGGTGGCGGAGCCCAGCCAGAGCAGCATGCGGGCCATGGTCATGTAGAGCACATGGTCGGCGTGCAGGTGCCCCAGCTCGTGGGCGATGACCGCGATGACCTCGTCGTCGTCCAGCTGGTCGAGCAGGGCGGAGTTCACTGTGATCAGCGGCTGCTCGACCCCCATGGTCATGGCGTTCATGTAGGGGGACTCGTCCAGGAACAGGGTGGGGCTGTACGGGATGTCGAGCCGGTTGCGGGCCCGGTCCATCAGCCCGGCCAGCTCGGGGAACTGGTCGCCGTCGCAGCGGATGGAGGCCGCCATGGCCTGCAGGCGCAGCATGCGCTCTGGCAGGTTCTTGAGCAGCCAGCGCAGGGCCGCCGAGAAGCCCGGCACGGCCTTGAGGGCCTGCAGGGACTTGCGGTCCATGCTGTGCTCGTAGGCGCTGGAGGCGATGTCGGTCAGCGGTTCGTCCAGGCCCAGGAACAGCGCCTCGCGGCAGGCGCCGCACTTGCAGCTGGTGGGCTCGAAGATGGCCTTGGGCACCACCACGCGGTTCTTCTTGCCGCAGTGCCGGCAGCGCACCACCTTGCTGGGCTGCTTTTCGGGATCGGGCCAGAGCAGGCCGGCCAGCTCGCGCTGTGCAGCGTTCATGTCAGGCCCCCTCGGCGGCGATGATGGCGTCGATCAGGGCTTGCTTCTTGCCCTTGGCGGGGATGCCCAGCTCCTTGGCCAGCCGGCGCAGGTCGTTGTAGCTGGCGGCCGACAGGTCGCTGCTGCGGTCGGGGACGGGCTCTTCCGCGCCCTCGTCCACGGTGACGCTGTCGATGATCTCCTCTTCGTCCTGGATGGGGGGAGCGGGGGCTCCCACCACGTCGGCGTCCACCACGTCTTCCTGGGGGCGCTCGTGCTCGCCCTCGGCGCGGCGGCGCTTGAGCTCGGTGACCATCTTGTTGCCCGTCTTGGTGGTGAGCGCCTTGTTGATGCCGGCACCGACGGCGATGCCCACCAGGGGCAGGGCGCGGAACAGGCCCTTGCCCGCCTGGCGCAGGGCGACGCGGCTGAGCACCTGGGCCGCCAGCTTGGGCACCTGGCGCGGTGCGTAGTTCCACAGCGCCTGGCCTTCGGCCTGCAACACGTCGTTGACGAAGCTCTCGCCGGTGGACTCGTCGTGGGTGATCACCGAGGCCAGCAGCAGGGCCAGCTCGCGTTCGCGCTCGAGGCGGATGTCGAAGCCGTAGTTCCAGCACAGGGCCAGCGACATCTCCACCTCGAACTTCAGCATCAGCGCCACGTCCACCAGGGTGCCCCCGGTGAGCGCGATCACCGAGCCTGCACCCGGGAAGATGGCGGGCAGGGCGGTGGCCCCGCCGGAGATGGCCGAGCTGTTGGAGAACTGCTTGACCAGGCGCTCCGCCACCATGTCGCGCAGCACGTCCTCTTCGATGGCGGGCTGCTCCAGGCGGGCCTTCTCGCGCTGCCCGTCCACCATGGCGGCGATGTTCTCCGTGTCGTCGATCAGGCGCTCGACTGCAGAGAGCAGCTTGCGTCCGCGCTCGTTGTCTTCGACTTCCTTCATGCTACCTCCAGGGCCGGGGAGTGGGATCTCCGCCGCGGCTGTGTGCGTGGGGGGCGACGTGTGGGGTACGCCTTCGCCGGGGAGCTTAATGCAGCGGAGGCCGCGGAACTTACACTCCTGGGAGCTCGCGCCGGACTCGGTGGGGACACCCGGCGTGCGCGCGCGCGTCCCGCCGGGGCTCAGCCCAGCTGTCGCTGCGCCCACTCCAGGGCGTGGCGCGTGGAGCGGTAGACGCGGCCTTTCACGGGGAAGACCTCCCATTCCTTCATGATGTCGGTGACGCCGGCGCGCTCCAGGGTGCCCGCCTGGCCCTCGGTGACCCCCGCCAGGATCAGGCGGCCGCCGGACCTGCGGATGGCGTCGCGCAGGCGAACCAGGCCTTCGCAGATGGTGCTGTCCAGGTTGCGGGCGTGGCGGATGCGCAGGATCAGCACCTTGGTGCTGCCGGTGGTGAAGGGCCGCAGGGCGCGCTCGAAGGAATCCACGGCCGCGAAGAAGAGCTCCCCCTGCACATCCACCACGGCGATGGGCTCGCCATCGACCGGTCCAACCAGGGGGTGCTCGTGGAAGCTGCCGTCCTCTTCCAGCTCCAGGCGGTGCAGCTCGAAGCGGTGGGCCCGGCGCGTGACCAGGGCCAAAGACACCACGATGCCCAGGATCAACGCCTGCTCCAGGTGGGCCAGCACCAGCACACCCAGGAGGGTGGCCAGCAGACCCCACCGGTCCGCCCGGGTGGTGACCATGCTGGTCTTGACCTTCTTTGGGTTGACCAGGATGAGGGCCACGTGCAGCAGGCTGCCCGCCAGGGCCGCGATGGGGATGCGGTTGGCCATGGGGGCGAACAGCAGCAGGAGCGCCAGCACCAGCACACCGCAGAGCACGCCCGCCAGGCGGGTGACCGCGCCGGCCTCGTAGTTGACCGCCGAGCGGGTGAAGGAGCCCGAGGAGGTGATGCCGCCGAAGAGGCTGGTGCCCACGTTGGCCACGCCTTCACCGATGAGCTGCTGGTTGGGATCGAAGTCCTGTCCCGAGCGATCCGCCAGGGTGCGGGCGATGGCGATGGCCTCGATGCTACCCAGCACAGCGATGGCCGCAGCTGGCCCGATGATCTCCTGGGGGGGCACCGCCAGGAAGTCGGGCATGTGCAGGCTGGGCAGGGTGCGGGTGATGAGCTGGATGTCCTGGACGATCTTGACCTTGAACGCACCCGCGCTGGCGTCGCCCAGGCCCAGCAGCTCGCAGGCCAGGGTGGCGGTGGCGATGCCGATGAGGGTGGCGGGCAGGCGGCGCCCGGTGCGGTGCTCGTACCAGCGGAAGCTGCGGATGACGACGAAGGTGCCCACGGCCAGCCCCAGGGCTGCGGGGTTGGTCTGGTGCAGGTTCTGGACGGTGCCGATGATCTTGGTGAGGCAGGTGGGCTCCAGCTCCATGCCTGCGACGGACAGCGGGGGCGGCGAGGAGGGGAAGCCGAACATGGCGGGCAGCTGGCCCGCCACGATGTAGATGCCCGCCCCCGCGGTGAAGCCGTTGAGCACGGGCATGGACACGAAGCGCGTGACGGAGCCCAGCCTGAACAGGCCCACCACCACCTGGATCGTGCCGGTGACCAGGGTGATGGTGAGCATCACGGCCACCGGGTCGTGCCCCCCGGCCAGCAGGCCGATGTTGGCGGCCAGCATGACCGAGATGGCGTTGGTGGGCCCGTCGATCAGGAAGTTGGAGGAGCCGAAGGCCGCGCCCAGGATGCAGGCCACGATGGCGGCGTACAGGCCGTGTACGGGGGGAACCCCCGCCACCAGGGCGTAGGCCATGGACTGGGGGATGGCGAACAGCGCCACGGTGAGGGCGGCGGTGAGATCGCCTCGCAGGTAGCCGAGGCGGTAGGTCCGCAGTGTCTCGATGATCGGGATGGCGCGCAGCGACCTCGTGGTGCGGCGCTGGTCGCGGTGGCTCACCGGCGACCTCCGTCAGGAAGGCTCGTGCTCTTAACCAGCGTTCCCCAGGGGTGCGATGACGGTGCCCTCGTCGATGACCGCGTTCTTGGGGATGACCACGACGCCGTCGCGCACGAACCACTGCCCGAAGTCTCCGTCGGGCTGGCCCTGGTGCGAGCTGATCTGCACCTCGCGACCGATGCGGGCGTTCTTGTCGATGATGGCGCGCTCGATGACGCTGTCTTCGCCGATGCCCAGGTGAGGCCGCCGTTGCTGCCAGTTCTCTTCACGCTCCTGTGCGTGCTCGTACCAGTCGGCCCCCAGCATCACCACCTTGTGCAGGCGACAACCTCGGCGGACGATGCTGCGCTGCCCCACCACGCACTCATCGAGCTGCGAGTCGTAGATGCGGCAGCCATCGCCCACCAGGGTGTGCTGGATGGTGCTGCCGTCAACCAGCGAGCCGGGCAGGAAGCGCGGGCGGGTGTAGATGGGGGAGCGGCGGTCGTAGAAGCTGAAGGGCCTGTCAGGTCTGGTGAGGCGCAGGTTGGCCTGGAAGAAGGCCTCGATGGTGCCGATGTCCTCCCAGTAGCCATCGAAGCGCCAGGCGTGCACGTGCATGCTGCGGATGGCGGTGGGGATCACCTGCTTGCCGAAGTCCTCTCCCTGGACCTCGTCCAGCAGCCTGCGCAGCGAGGAGGCCTTGAAGATGTAGATGCCCATGGAGCCCAGGAAGGGCTGCTCGGTTCCGGGCCGGGACTCCAGCTCGTCCAGCTGCGCGGGATCGGAGGGCTTCTCCTCGAAGCGGGTGATGTGGCCCTCTCTACTGGTCTTGAGGATGCCGAAGCGCGAGGCGTCGTCGCGGGCCACGGGCAGCACGCCGATGGTGACATCGGCACCCTCCTGCCGGTGTAGCTCGAGGAACTCGCTGTAGTCGGTGCGGTACAGGTGGTCGCCGGCGAGGATCAAGACCTCGTCGGGGTCGCGGGCGATGACCCGGTGCAGCTGCCGCCGCACGGCGTCGGCGGTTCCCTGGTACCAGGACTCGCTGTGGAGGGTCTGCTCGGCTGGCAGCAGATCCACGAAGCCCTGGGAGAAGTTGTCGAACTTGTAGGTGTCGTGCACGTGGCGGTGCAGCGACGCCGACAGGAACTGGGTGAGCACGAAGATGCGGTTGATGCCCGAGTTGATGCAGTTGGAGATGGGGATGTCGATCAGGCGGTAGCGCGCGGCCAGCGGGACGGCTGGCTTGGCGCGCAGCCGCGTGAGAGGGAACAGCCGCGTCCCGCGGCCGCCACCCAGGATGATGGCCAGGGCTCTCTTGTCAGCCATGGATTCCTCGCTTGGGGAGGGTCAGGTGCCCTCGCTGTGCATGAACAGGTCGCTGAGCTCGGCGCCGGAGCGGGCCAGCACCGAGACGATGGCATGGTTGGCGGTGAAGCTCCACCAGGGCACCAGGACGGCGGACAGGGAGGCCGCCTCCGGAGCCTGGGCTGGGACCGTGTGGGTGGCGCAGCGGGCCAGGTGCAGGTCGAGCAGGAGCAGGCCGAGGGCGCGAGCCAGCCCACCTCGTCGCGCGAAGAGCTTCCCCAGCACCAGGCTGCGCAGCAGCAGGTTGAGCCAGACCTGCGCGCTGGGGGCGCTGGGGGAGATGGGCTGCGCTGCGCGCTCGAGGGCCACCGCGATCCAGCGAGAGGCCTGCTCCAACAGAGCGCGATCGGACCCCTGACCGGGGGCGGGTGGCGCGGCGAGGATGGGGGCCACGGCCCGCCGCAGCGCCCGCAGCAGGCTGCGCAGCGCGGCCTCCCGGGAGGCGGTCTGTGGCGCGGGGGCCTCGCGGCCGATGGCCCGGTACAGGGCGCCGCGAAGCTGGGCCACCGTGGCCTCCGGCTCCTCGTCGACCGCGTCCATCAGCCCCATCAGGGCAGGCTCGGCGGCCTGCCAGCTGGCCAAAGGAACACCGATCCCGGGCAGCAGCTGCACCAGCTCTGGTTCGAAGACCTGCACCGGGTAGGCCCGCGGCAGCTCGAGCAGGGCGGGCAGCAGGGGCGCCACCGGCTCGCCATCGCGGCAGCTGGCGTGGAACCCGCCGCAGTTGGCGCGCACCACCGCGGTCCAGCAGGTGGGTTCGCGCACTAGGTGGAAGGGGAACTCCCTGCAGAAGGCGGGCTTGGCCGCTTCGCCCAGGCGGGCATGGATGGCGCAGCCTCCCTCGGGTCGCAGGAAGATGCAGGCTCCTTCGTGGCGGGTCAGCCAGACCGTCGTGCTGCCGTCGGCTTCCCTGCGCTCGTGGAACCAGGGCCTGGTGGCAGCGGCGGGCCAGAGCTCCGCCATGGGCTGGCCTTGGAGCCTCGCGAGGGTCTCGGCCTCCACCGGTCCCAGGTGGTGGGTGCGGCAGCAGCTGCCACAGTCGCGGCAGGCCCAGCGCAGGTCCGGAAGAGTGCGTATGGGGAGATCACGAGGGTGGGCCATGGCGGCTCCCGGAGCGGTGAGGAGGAGATATACCTCTGCGCGGAAGGCGGAGGCATGATCCTGCGTTGGCGCTGGACAGATTTGATTCGGATGGTGGTGGAGCGGACCATCCATGGCCTCTGCGACCGCGGGCGGCGAGCATGACTCCCGGCGCTCGCTGCGGTGGCCGCGGACGGGAGCGCTACGCCACCCTCGCGAACCTGCCGGAGCGCCTGGCTTCCTGGCTCGCCCAGCTGGAGGGCAGCGCCGGCAGGCGGCCGCTACCCGGCATGGGGGGGGCGGGCCTGCTCCTGCTGGATCTGCAGCGGCTCTTCCTGGATCCCGGCTCCCCCGCGAGCCTGC
This sequence comes from uncultured Enterobacterales bacterium, assembly GCA_964512185.1. Taxonomy (GTDB): domain Bacteria; phylum Myxococcota_A; class UBA796; order UBA796; family JAFGLY01; genus CAZEJJ01. The sequence continues at coordinate 24,725 of CAZEJJ010000002.1, forward strand.
CAGCTTGGCCCGCCGCGGCGCCGCGCTGCGGCGCTCTTCTGCTGGCCTTCCGAGCCGCGGGGCGGCCCGTCATCTGGACCCGGCACCTGAACAATGATGGCGATGACGGCGGCACCATCGCCCACTTCGGCGGTCGTCCGCTGCGGGCCGGTGATCCACTGGCGGATCTGGCCCCTGCCTGGAGCCCGCTCCCTGGCGAGGCCCTGCTGGACAAGCCCCGCTACTCCGCCTGGAGGCACACCGAGCTGGAGAAGCTGGTCCCTCGCGGGAGCCCGCTCGTGATCGCCGGGATCACCACGCACCGCTGCGTGCTGGCCTCGGCCACCGAGGCGGCTTCGCTGGACCGGCTGCCCGTCGTGGTGGCCGATGCCACAGCTGCCGGGACCCAGGCCCAGCACCTGGCAGCACTGCGCTGCCTCTCCGGCGGCTTCGCTCACGTGGCCAGCAGCGACGAGGTGCTCTGTGCCCTCCAGGCCTGAGCTGCCGCCCTCCTCGGTGGACGTGGCCGTGGTGGGCGGTGGTCCTGCAGGCCTCGCCGCGGGCATGACCCTGGCTCGGGCGGCCATCTCCCACCTGGTCCTGGAGCGCGGAGAGCCGGGCGGGCTGCTGCGCTCGGCGGGGTTGGTGGAGAACTATCCCGGGTTCCCGGGGGGGATCGGGGCGCGAGAGCTGGTAGCCCGCACGGTGGAGCAGGCTCGCGGTCTGGGCGTGCGGCTGCTGCCGGTGGAGGTGCTGCGGGTGAGCCTGGCGGGAGAGCAGTTCACGCTGGAGTCCTCGCGGGGGCGCCTGCAGGCGCGGGCCCTGATCCTGGCCACCGGCAGCCTGCCCCGCAGCGAAATGGAGCTGTTGGACGGTGTTGATCTCGACCGGGTCCATCGCGAGACCTGCACCCTCCCCGCGCAGCTCGCGGGACAGCAGGTGTGGATCTCTGGTGCGGGTGACGCCGCCTACGACAGCGCTCTGCAGCTGGTCGGCCGCGGAGCCCGCGTGGCCCTGGCCAGCCGTGGACCTGTACCCCGGGCCATGCGGCTCCTCGCACAGCGGGCGGCGCAGGCCGGGATCCCCGTACATCTCGGCTGGTGCCTGCGCGGGGTCCGGGCTTCGGCCGACGGGCTGCGGCTGTCCTTCTCCCTCGCCTCGGGTGAGAGCAGGAGCCTGCAGACCCACCACCTGCTGATCTGCCACGGTCGCTCTCCGGCGGATGGGCTCTGGAGGCAGCTGGCGGGGGAGCGGGCGCCGCTGCCAGGCGCGGTGGCCAGCGGGATCCCAGGGCTGTACCTGGCGGGGGATCTCCTGTGGGGCCGCTGCCGCTATGCCGGGGTGGCGGTGGGCGACGGCATTCGTGCGGCGACGCTCGCCGAACGGCAGCTGGAGCGTTACCGAGCACGGTCTTCGGACCCCGGGCCCGGATCATCATGAGTCCCCGCCACATCGAGATCATCGCGGAATCTGGCCTCCAGGACGTGGCCCAGGTCTTCGTAGGGCGCGTCGACGGCCTCGATTCGCAGGTGCTGGAGTTCGTGGACGGGCTCGATCCCGCCTTGCCCCGGCAGCAGAAGTGGATCGTCAACGTGTCCACGCAGTACGGCTGCCCGGTGGGTTGTCCGTTCTGCGACGCGGGGTTCCGCTTCCGCGGCAATGTGCCGGCTTCGGTCATGCTGGAGCAGATCCAGCGCGTGCTGCAGGGGCACCCCCCCGAGCTGCAGCGCAGCTGCGGCAAGCTCAAGGTGCACTTCGCGCGCATGGGGGAGCCGGCGCTCAACAGCGCTGTCCTCGGGGTGCTGGAGCAGCTACCCGAGCTCATCCACAACCCCGACCTCTGGGCCTGCATCGCCACCATCGCGCCGCGGGGCGCGGAGCCCTGGTTCGAGGCTCTGCTGGCCCTCAAGCGTCGCCACTACCACGGTCGGTTCCAGCTGCAGTTCTCGCTGAACACCACCAGCACGCAGCAGCGGCGGGTGCTCACGCCCTACCCCCACATGTCCTTCGACGAGATCGCCGCCTACGGTGAGCGCTTCTTCGAGCCGGGGGATCGCAGGCCGGTGCTCAACTTCGCGCTGGCGCAGGGGGTGCCCTTCGAGCCCGTCACGGTGGCCGCCCACTTCGACCCCGAGATCTTCGCGGTCAAGCTCACCCCGCTGAACCCCACGGCCCAGGGGCGCGAGCGGGGCCTGGGCACCGTGATCTCCGCGGTGGAGCCCGACGCACTCGAGCTCACCGTGCGGGCGCTGCACGGCCTCGGCTTCGACGTGGTGGTCTCCATCGGAGATCCCCGCGAAGACCAGGTGGGCAGCAACTGCGGCCAGGCCGTGCGCCGGCTGCTCTCGGCCCCCAATATTCATCAGATCGCGTAGCGAGGCCGACGAGGTGCGAGTGGTCGGGGCTTGCGCCCAGCGCCGACTGACCGAAGGCCTGTCGCAACCCGTCGAGGAAGGAGGCCAAGCGCGGGCCGCGCCGCTACGCGCACACCTCGGTGGTCGCAGTAGCGAGATGGTGAATAATGGGGGTTCGGACGAAACCAGCGCAACAAGCACTCCTCTACGGCGCTAGCGTCGCAGCTGGGCGGGGCTTCCATCACGCACTCGAGGAGGGCCTCGCCCGGCTGATCTGAGCCCCGACTGTTCACCATCTCGCTGCCGCGACGGATCCGCCCAGCCCCCCCTGGGGGTCAAGGGTGCAGGGCCAGCTGGTGGAGGGCCGCCGCGAGCTGTGGGAAGGTGTGGATGACCACGTCGGCGGCGAGCTCATCGATGGGCACCCTGTGGTAGCCGTAGCTCACCAGCACCGCGGGCATGCCCGCCCGGTGCGCTGCCTCCACGTCGTGGCGTGTATCCCCCACCATCACCGAGCGCTGTGGGATCCCCCCGGCCGCCCGCAGCGTGGCGAGCAGTGGCTCCGGGTCGGGCTTGCGTCGCTGCAGGCTCCCCCCGCCCGTGACAGCGTGCACGGCCCCTTGCAGATCGAGGGCCCGCAGCAGTGCCCGGGTCGCTTCCTGGGGCTTGTTGGTGCAGATGCCCAGCAGGTACCCCGCCTCGCGAAGCTGCTGCAGCGTCTCGCGTACCCCGGGGTAGAGCCGGGTGGTCTGCTGGCCACCGGCTCTGTGGGCTGCCTGCAGCAGGTCCAGCAGCTCCTCCGGCGCGACGGGCTCACAGCCCTCGTCCGTAGCTCGCAGCGCGCGCTCCACCAGCACCGGCGCGCCGTGGCCCCACATCTGCCGCAGGGCGGCCAGTGACAGCGGCGGGCGGCCGCAGCGCGCCAGGGCGCTGTTCAGCGCCGCCTGCAGATCGGGCATGCTGTCCACGAGGGTGCCGTCCAGATCCAGCAAGATGGTGGTGGGGCCGGGCATGTGGGCAGATTATCGCGTCTGGGCTCTTGCGAGGCTAGGCTCTCCCATGGACCGCTCTCTGCTCAAGGCCCTGCGCGTCTGCCTGCTGGAAGCCCTGGCGCTCAAGGAGCTGCCTCGCGCCGGGTGGGTGCGCGCCGGGGTGCCCCGGCCCGAGTCGGTGGCCGATCACAGCTGGGGCGTGGCCTGGCTGGTGCTGGCTCTCTGCCCCGCGGGCCTGAATCGCGGCCGCGCCCTGGCCATGGCGGTGCTGCACGACCTGGCCGAGCTTCGCACGGGTGATCTGACGCCTCACGACGCGGTGGAGGCCCGCCAGCGGAGCGCTGACGAGCGGCGCGCCATGGGCGAGCTGACGGTGGACCTGCCCCGCGGATCCGAGCTGGCGGCCTTCTGGGAGGAGTTCGAGGCGCGCGAGAGCCCCGAGGCGCGCTTCGTGCGCGCCTGCGACAAGCTGGACATGGCCCTGCAGGCCGCGCGCTACACGCAGGGCACGGGCCTCCAGCTGCAGGAGTTCGTGGACTCCGCCCTGGCCGAGCTGGACGATCCCGTACTGCGTGCACTGGCGGGTGCTAGCTGACCAATCTCAACAGCTGCTCGGCGTCGAGAGCGAAGTTGCGGATGCGCAGGGACTGGACCCTGTGCCGGGCCGGACCCCGCAGGGTGCAGTAGCGGGCGAACCAGGTCTCGGCGCAGCGGCGGGTGTCGTCTCGCTGGGAGAGGGGGCCACCCAGCCTGTAGACCTCGGCCGCGAGCGCCGCAGCCAGCAGATCGTCCCCCGCCGCTGCTTCCAGAAGCGACTCCACGGGCAGCTTCACCAGGGCCTGCCGGCTCAGGCCGGTGATGCGCAGGAAGCGCTGCAGATCGTGGCGGTACACATCGTGCAGCAGGCTGCGCGTGACCTGCTTGATGGGTTCGGGTTCCAGTCCGAAGAGGCTGCGCGCAGGCCCGTCGGGGCTGGTTCGCTGGCTGGCTCGCTCCGAGAGGTGCCAGGCGGTGAACGCCAGCTGACGGGCGGTGGCGGCCGCGCGTTCGTCGTGTCGGGGGTAGTAGGCGGCGGCGATGTCGGCGCAGAGCTTCCACAGCGCCCGCGCGCGCACAGCTTCGGCGGCTCCCACGTCCACCAGCATCCGTCCAGGCAGTGCGTTCATGCCGCCTCCAGGACCTGCATTGTCGCAGGCGCGGGGAGCGTCGGTGGTGCTATTCGCCCGGTTCGTCGGTTTCAGGATCCAGATCGGCGGCGGTGAGCTCTTCGGTCTCGTCGTCACCGATGGCCTGGGACTCGTCGTCCTCGTCCTCGGCTTCCACCAGGCGGGCGATGCTGACGACGCTCTCGTCCTCCTCGATGCGCATGAGCCGGACGCCCATGGTGTTGCGCCCGACCACGGAGATGCCGTCGGCGGGGATCTGGATGGCCCGGCCGGTGTCGGTGACCAGCATGACCCGGTCTCCATCGGTGACCTGGATGGCGCCCACCACGTGGCCGTTGCGGCTGCCGGCCTTGATGTCGATGAGACCCAGCCCAGAGCGGTTCTGCGGGCGGTACTCGTCGATGGAGGTGCGCTTGCCGTAGCCGAACTGGGTGACGGTGAGCAGCTTGTCGGCTTCGTCGGGGGCGACCACCACGGCGTCCACGACTCGATCGCCTTCGCGCAGACCGATGCCGCGTACGCCGCGGGTGTCGCGGCCCATGGGGCGCACCTGCTCTTCGGTGATCACGAAGCGGATGGCCATGCCGTGGGCGGTGGCCATGAGCACGTGCAGGCCTTCGGCCCCCATGCGCACGGTGAGCAGCTCGTCGTCTTCCGCGATGTCGCAGGCGATGATGCCGGTGATCCGGATGTTCTGATAGGCGCGCAGCGGCGTGCGCTTGATGAGGCCGCGGCGGCTGAAGAACAGCAGATCACACTCGCCTTGCATGTCGCGGATGGACAGCACTGCGGTGACGGACTCGTCGGCCTGCATGGGTACGAGGTTGATGATGGGCCTGCCGCGTGCGGCGCGCCCTGCTTCGGGCACGTTGTAGACGGGCACCTTGTACATGCGGCCGCGGTCGGTGAACACCAGGATGGCCCCGTGGGTGTTGGCGACGAAGATGTCGGTGACGAAGTCTTCGTCGCGCGTGCCCATGGCCCGACGCCCGGTGCCGCCTCGGCGCTGCACCTCGTACTCGGTCTGGGAGGTGCGCTTGATGTAGCCCGCCAGGCTGAGGGTGATGATCTGGTCTTCTTCGGCGATCAGGTCTTCGATGGACAGCTCGCCCTCGGCGTCGACGATGCGGGTGCGGCGGGGCTCGGCGTAGCGCTCCCTGACCTGGAGCAGCTCGTCGCGGATGACGCCGGTGAGCTTGTCGGCATCGGCCAGGATGGACTCGAGCCAGACGATGCGCTCCTTGAGGGCGGCGTACTCCGCCTCGATCTTCTCGCGCTCCATGCCCGTGAGGCGCTGCAGGCGCAGATCCAGGATGGCCTGGGCCTGGGTGGGGGTGAGCTCGAAGCGCTCCACCAGGCCGGCGCGGGCGATCTCCACCGTGCGGCTGGCGCGGATGAGGGCGATGACCTCATCGAGGTGGTCGAGGGCGATGAGCCAGCCCTCGAGGATGTGGGCGCGCTCGCGCGCCTTGCGCAGCTCGTACTGGGTGCGGCGGATGATCACCACGCGGCGGTGGGCCAGGTAGTGACCCAGGGCCTGCTTGAGGTTCAGCACCTGGGGCCGGTTGTTGACGATGGCCAGCAGGATCACACCGAAGGTGGACTGCAGCATGGTGTGCTTGTAGAGCTTGTTGACGACGATCTCGCCCACGGCGTCGCGCTTGAGCTCCACCACGATGCGCATGCCCTTGCGATCGGACTCGTCGCGCAGGGCGGCGATGCCGTCGATGCGCTTGTGGCGCACCAGCTTGGCGATGTCTTCCACCAGGCGGGCCTTGTTGACCTGGTAGGGGAGCTCGTCGATGATGATGGCCATGCGGCCGCTCTTGAGCTCTTCGATCTCGGCGTTGCCGCGCACGATGAGCCGCCCGCGGCCGGTCTCGTAGGCCTGGCGCGCGCCGGTGCGACCGTAGATGGTGGCGGCGGTGGGGAAGTCGGGGCCCGGCACGTGCTCCATCAGCTCGTCGATGTCGATCTCCGGATCGCCCAACAGCGCGACGCAGGCGTCGATGATCTCCGCCAGGTTGTGGGGTGGGATCTTGGTGGCCATGCCCACCGCGATGCCGTCGGCGCCGTTGACCAGCAGGGCCGGGAAGCGGGCGGGCATGACGGAGGGCTCTTCGGTGGAGCCGTCGAAGTTGGGGGTGAAGGGGACGGTCTCCTTGTCGATGTCGGCCAGCAGCTCTTCGGCGATGCGCCGCATGCGGCACTCGGTGTAGCGGTAGGCCGCCGCGGAGTCGCCATCCACCGAGCCGAAGTTACCCTGGCCATCTACCAGGGGGTGGCGCATGTTCCAGGGCTGCGCCATGCGCACGAGCGCGTCGTAGACGGCTGAGTCGCCGTGGGGGTGGTACTTCTTGAGCACCTCGCCCACCACGCCGGCGCACTTGGAGTAGCGCCGGTTGTGCAGCATTCCCTCGCGGAACATGGCGTAGAGGATGCGGCGATGCACGGGCTTGAGGCCGTCGCGCACGTCGGGCAGGGCGCGCCCGATGATCACCGACATGGAGTAGTCGAGGTACGAGGTGCGCACCTCGTCCTCGATGTTGACGTTCAACAAGGTGTGAGCAAATTCGGTTTCCGACATGGTTCGGGACCCGATCCGGCGCTCTGCTGCGGGGCAGGCAGACGCCTCATCATGCGGTGAAAAGGACCGTATCTCCTAACCCTGTGTGCCCCCGCAAGCCCCTCAAACACGACATTTTCTACCCCTCGAGGTTGACGATGAGCGAGCCCGCCGAGACCCACACATTCACCACCGAGACGCGCAAGGTCCTGGACCTGGTGGTGCAGTCCCTGTACTCCGATCGCGCGGTGTTCCTGCGCGAGCTGGTGTCCAACGCCAGCGATGCCCTGGACCGCGCGCGCTACGCCGCGTTGCAACGCCAGGATCTGCGCTCACCCGAAGGTGAGCTGACCATCGAGCTCCTGCTGGACAAGGAAGCCCGCACCCTCACCATCCGCGACAACGGCATCGGCATGACCAGGGAGCAGGCGGTCAAGCAGCTGGGCACCATCGCCCACTCGGGCACCCGCGCCTTTCTGCAGGCCGCCGAGCAGGGCGAGAGCCTCGAGGGCCTCATCGGGCAGTTCGGGGTGGGGTTCTACTCCGCGTTCATGGTCAGCGACCGCATCCAGGTGCACACCCTGTCAGCCGAACCGGGCGCCGAGCCGGTGCACTGGGAGACCGCCTGCGACGACAGCTACACGGTCGGTCCCGGCAGCCGCGAGCTGCGCGGCACCGACGTGGTGCTGCACCTGCGCGAGGCCGAGGTGGAGTTCCTTGAGGAATTCCGCCTCAAGGAGCTGGTGCGCCGCTACTCCGACTTCGTCAGCTTCCCCATCATGCTGGGCGAAGATCAGCTGAACCAGGGCAAGGCCCTGTGGACTCGCCGCTCCGCCGAGGTGGAAGACGAGGAGTACAACGAGTTCTACAAGCACATCAGCGGTGACTGGACCGATCCCAGCCTGAGGATCCACTTCTCCGCCGACGCCCCCATGCAGTTCCATGCCCTGCTCTTCCTGCCCAGCCAGCGTCCCATGGACATGGACTACCCAGATGGCCGGGTGGGCCTGCGCTTGTACTCCAAGCGCGTGCTGATCCTGGAAGAGGCGCGCGATCTGCTGCCCCGCTACCTACGCTTCGTCAGGGGCGTGGTGGAGTCGGACGATCTGGATCTCAACGTCTCCCGCGAGCTGCTGCAGCAGACGCCCCAGGCCGAGTCCCTGCGCAAGACGCTGGTCAAGAGGGTGCTGCGCGAGCTCGAAGGCCACGCCCGCACCGAGCCCGAGGCCTACCTGGAGCTGTGGGAGAGCTTCGCCGCGGCCCTCAAGGAAGGCGTGCACGAGGACACCCCCAACCGGGAGCGTCTCGCCAAGCTGCTTCGCTACCACAGCACCGCAGACGAGGGACCGCGCTCCCTGCAGCAGGTGGTGGACGCCATGCCCGAGGATCAGGACACCATCTGGTACCTCACCGGGCTCGACCTGGAGCGCATGCGCACCAGCCCCCTGCTCGAGGGCTTCAAGCGCCGCGGATCGGAGGTGTTGCTCATGGACCACCCCGTGGATGAGTGGGTGGTGCTGCACCTGCAAGAGTTCAGCGGCAAGCAGCTCAAGAGCGTCGCCCGCGGCGAGATCGACCAGCCCGAGGAAGAGGAGGATCCCATCGCCCAGGCCGCCCGCGAGCAGGCCCAGCCCCTGGTGGGCTGGCTGGGCGAGCTGCTGGGCGATGAGGTCAAGGCCGTGCGCCCTTCGGGTCGCCTCACCGACTCCCCCTCGGTGCTGGTGGACGACGACGCTGGGTTGGGCTCCAACATGGCCAGGATCCTGCGCCACGCCAACCAGGCGGTGCCCAGCTCCCAACGTGTGCTGGAGGTCAACGTGGAGCACCCGGTGGTCAAGAACCTGGCTCGGCTGCACCAGCAGGGGCGCGAGGCGGTGGTGCAGCCTCTGGCCTGGCTGCTGCTGGACCACGCCCGCCTGGCCGAGGGCGAGGTCAAGGACCCGGGCGCCATGGTGGAGCGCCTGCAGAAGGTGATGCTGCAGGCCAGCCTGCCCACCCGGGTGGAGCTGGCCCGCGAGGAGCTGCCGGCGGCCAGCGTCGAGCTGCCCGGAGAGGGCTTCGAGGCGGTGCCTGCGCCGGAAGACGCTGCCGAGGAGTAGTCGCGCTTCATCGCGCGACCACGAGAACAGTCAACCCCGAGCCCAGCGAGTGGGTTGACGGGTACGGCAGCCCCTACCAGGGCCAGCGAGGACCCCAGCCCAGGGGCCTGGACTGGGCCTTGATGCACTCGTAGATGTCCAGCGGGGGCACGGGCTCGCCGGGGCTCTGGGCGCTGGCCCCGTTCTGGATCGCCACCAGGCACAGCTGCAGCTCTTTCTGGGCGGCGCGGGGCGTGTGCCAGCCGGCCCAGGCGTTGAGGCGGTTGGGCACCGCCATGACCAGCAGCAGGACCGGCACCAGGCAGAGCCATGACCGGCGGTGCGCGCCTGCCAGCGCGGCCAGGCCCATGGCCGCCAGCAGGGCCAGGCCCGGCGCGGCCTGGGCGAAGAAACGGCTGGTGTACTCCAGCTCGTAGGCGGACTGTGACCAGGCCAGGTAGGGCAGCAGCGCCAGCAGGGCCAGGCGGCCCCGCCAGTCGAGCCAGGCCCACCAGGCGGCGCCATGGTCCCTCAAGCCGCGCGGCGGTGGGCCGGTGATGAACAGCAGGCCGCAGAGCGACAGGACCACCAGCGGCCAGAGCAGCGGCTGCAGGTGCTCCGCTGCCAGCTGGCGCTGCAGGTTGCTGTCGTAGATGGCCGGGTTCATGCGCGCCTGCACCCCCAGCAAGGCCTGGAAGGACGCCGGCGCCTCCTGGGGTGTGCTGGCCCCCCAGGTCCAGCCGGTGGGAGCCAGGATGTCGGTGGGCGGTGTCTGTCCCAGGCGCGTGTAGCTGCGCTCGATGGGGCCCTCGAGGGTCTGCTCCAGGGAGTGCAGGGTGAGGGGCAGGCGGTTGTAGGCCATCCAGGAGCCGTAGATCGGCAGCAGCAGCAGCAGCAGGCAGGCGGCCCGGCGCCGCAGGCCCCCGGTGGTGCTCAGGGCAGCCAGCAGGGCGAGGGGCAGGAGCACACTGCCCTGCACCAGGCCTCGGGAGTCGCTGGCGAAGACCGCCGCGCAGCCCAGCCCTGCCCACAAGCAGCTGGTGGGTCCTGGACTCCGAAGGGCGTAGGCGGTGAGGCCTGAGGCCAGGCAGCCCAGGGCGATGATCTCCGGATAGGCCGTGACCGTGCGGGTCAGCAGTACCAGGTCGGGGAAGGCGCCCACCAACAGCGCTGCACACCAGCCCAGCACCGGGCCCGCCACCGCCCGGCCCCAGAGCCAGAGACCCGCCCCCATGCCCACCATGGAGGCCGCCGCGGCGCAGTACCAGCTGGCGTGGGGGTTGCCCGTGAACGCGAAGACGTGGGCGAACAGGGCCGGCAGCGGGTAGCGGTTCATGCTCCAGTGCTGCCAACCGGGGTTTCGCAGGCTGTGCAGCAGCCAGAAGTGCTCCGCTACGTCGCTGCCCGTGGTGTGGCCTTCTGTGATCAGGGCCGGCGCCCAGGCCCACTGGCACAGCGCCGCCACCACCAGGCCCGCGGCCAGGGCCTGCAGGGCGTCGCGTAGCCCGTTGGGCGTGGCTCCACTGGCGTCGCGCGGCTGGAACAGCTGTGGCAGCAGGCCGATGGCCAGGACCCGGCCCACGGCGCCTCCCAGCAGGAAGACCAGCACCAGAGCCAGCCCCAGCACCAGCAGCTGCTTCACGGGTCGCGGGGTGGGGAGCCAGGCCTGGAAGGACCGCACGATCACCTTTCCCTGTCGCGGGGAGGGCCCAGGGGGCAGCGTTCGTCGCAGCGGGAGTATACTCCCTGGTTCCTCTTTGCTCCTATGGACGCTCACGGTCAGCCCGGCGGGGACCCCGCGGTCGCTCGGGCCAGGGCAGCCACCAGCGGGCGGGGTCCACCACTCGGGTGGTCTCGCTAGTCTTGTAGTGGAGCTTCGCTCGGGTCACTCATGCGGCCCTGGAAGAGGATGGTGCCGGTGAGGCGATCTCGGATCATGAAGATGAAGGGGTGGTCGGCGATGAAGGTGTTGGGCTCGCCGGGCTCTTCGGAGACCTCGCCCGAGATAGCGGCGCCCGTTGCGGCGGCGGCCTCGGTGCCCTCTTCGTCGACCCGCACGAAGGCCTTGTGCACCCTCGACGATGGGCTCCAGCTCGGCGTAGACCTGGGTGATGGCCCTGGGCTCGGGGCTGTGGCAGGCCACGGCGGCGGGCAGGATCAGGGCCAGGGTGGCCAGGGACGGGATGCTGCGGGTCATGCTCTACTCCTGGTGCTGCTCTCGGGGGACCGCCCTGGAGAGTGCAAGAGACGTGCCGCGCCGTCGCGCACGGGATCATCGACGGATCCGGGCGGCCTGGATGCTGGAAGCGGGATCCGGGTGTCGTGCAGGTGTCGAAGATAGTCGAAGATAGTCGAAGATCGTCGAAGCAGCGTCGCCTACGTGTCGGGAGATCCCAGCGTGCGGGTGGAGGGCACCGACTTCCCCGTGGGCATGAGGGGCTTCGGCATGCCAGACGCTGAGCAGGTGACCGCGGCGGTGTCGGCGCTGACCCGCCGTACACCCGAGCAGCTGCTGGTGCGAGGGCCTGGGCGAACGCTGCTGGTGCAGGCGCTGGCAGCGTGTACGAGCTTGTCGGTGCGCGCCATCGGTGAGCACGTTGGCATCAGCCACGTGGCGGTTGTGCGAACTGGTCCAATCGACTCCCAGGCGCTGCGTGTGGTGGAACGGGTGGTGGGCGACCTTCGCTTCGATGCTCTCGTCGGCTTCGACCTGAGCACCAGTTGGGCATGGCGCGCCTACCTGCGGCGCCGTGAACGCAAGGGCGGCTACGACCTGCTCCTACAGCGCGCTGTCAACCTCGACTTTCTCGCTGGCTGTGCGAGCACAGTATTGTTACTACCAGCCCGACGGCTGATGCTCAACAAACCCCTTACGTCCAGGGTTGTCGCAGAACGCCATGGGGCGACCGGTCAACGAGGGATCGCTGTCCCGGTGACTTCGAGGCCACTACGTTGCGGATCCGGGCCTCAGCCCCGGGTGAGCTTGCGGTACTTGATGCGGTGCGGCTGGTCGGCCTCAGCGCCCAGGCGGCGCTTGCGATCGCGCTCGTAGGCCTGGTAGTTGCCCTCGAACCACAGCACCCGGCTGTCGCCCTCGAAGGCCAGGATGTGGGTGGCGAGGCGGTCCAGGAACCAGCGGTCGTGGCTGATCACCACGGCGCAGCCAGGGAAGTCCACCACCGCCTCTTCGAGGTTGCGCAGGGTCTCCACGTCGAGATCGTTGGTGGGCTCGTCCAGCAGGAGCAGGTTGCAGCCGCGCTTGAGCAGCTTGGCCAGGTGCACCCGGTTGCGTTCCCCACCCGACAGGGTGCCCACCGGCTGCTGCTGGTCCTGGCCGGTGAAGTTGAAGGCGGAGACGTAGGCCCGCGAGTTCACACTGCGGCCGCCGATCTCCAGCTCCTGGCGGCCCTCGCTGATCTCGTGCCAGACGGAGCTGTCGTCCCTGAGCTGATCGCGGCTCTGGTCCACGTAGCCGATGTCGACGGTGTCTCCGATGTCCAGTGTGCCGGCGTCGGGCTGCTCCTGGCCGGTGAGCAGGCGGAACAGGGTGGTCTTGCCCGCGCCGTTGGGGCCGATGATGCCCACGATGCCACCGGGGGGCAGCTCGAAGTTCAGATCGTCGAAGAGCAGCTTGTCGCCATAGGCTTTGCGCAGGCCGTTGGCCTTGACAACGCGGCTGCCGAGCCGCTTGGACAGGGGGATGGCGATGCGGGCGCCCACACCGCGGCGCTTCTCCTGCTCGGCGGCCACCAGGGCCTCGTAGGCGGTGTAGCGGGCCTTGGACTTGGCCTGACGTGCGCGGGGGGAGCTGCGCACCCAGTCCAGCTCGCTGGCGATGGCTTTCTGCCGGCGGGACTCGCTCTTCTGCTCCTGGCGCAGGCGCTCCTGCTTCTGCTCCAGCCAGCCGGTGTAGTTGCCCTTGTAGGGCCAGGCCTTGCCGTGGTCCAGCTCCAGGATCCAGCCTGCCACGTTGTCGAGGAAGTAGCGGTCGTGGGTGACGCAGACCACGCAGCCCGGGTAGCGGGCCAGGTGGCGCTCCAGCCAACCCACGCTCTCGGCGTCCAGGTGGTTGGTGGGCTCGTCCAGCAGCAGCAGATCCGGGCGCTGCAGCAACAGGCGGCACAGCGCCACCCGGCGCAGCTCACCGCCCGAGAGATGCTCGACGGAGGAGTCGCCCGGTGGCACCCGCAGTGCGTCCATCGCCACATCGAGCATCTCCTCGATCTCCCAGGCGCCCAGCGCGTCGATGCGATCCTGCAGGTCCCCCTGCTGCTGCATCAAGCGCCCCATCTCGTCGTCGCTCATGGGCTCGGCGAAGCGCATGGACAGGGCTTCGTAGTCGTCCAGCAGCTTGCGCAGGTGGGCCAGGCCCTGCTCGATGTTGCCGCGCACATCGAGATCGGGATCCAGCTCGGGCTCCTGGGGCAGGAAGCCCACCGTGGCGCCGGAGCGCAGGATGACCTTGCCACCGATGGCCTCGTCCAGCCCGGCCATGATGCGCAGCACGGTGGACTTGCCGGCGCCGTTGTGGCCCAGCACGCCGATCTTGGCGTCGGTGTAGAACGACAGCCAGGTGGGCTGCAGGATGCGACGGCCAGTGGGGAGGGCTTTTTCCACGCCCATCATCTGGTAGATGAACTCTTCGGCCATGGGACGCTCCTTGGGTGACGAGGGCTGGGCCTGTATCCCGCGGAGGTGGGGCGGCGAGAGGAAATTCGGGCGCGTGTGGAACCGCTGGCTGGGCCCGGGTGACTGGAGCACCTGGTCCCTGTGAACATCACGAAAATCGAGTAATGGAGTACGATGTCATGGTTCAATTTCTCGCCATGGGTGGCCCCTTCACCGGCGCCGTCCTGCTGCTCGGCCTGGCGACGCTGGCCTACAACCTGCTGCGGATCCTGCGCCCTGGTGAGCGCGGCCGAAGCGGGCTGCTGCTGGCCCTGATCGGCGCCACCTTCCTGGTGGGCGTGGCCGGCACAGGCATGGGTCTGTACCAGGCGGGCCTGGTGCTGCCGGACATGCAGGCCGGTCTGCAGGCAGCCATGCTGGGCAGGGCCCTGGGCATCGCCTGCATCACCACCACGCTGGGCGCCGCCCTGGCCACCCTCAACCTGCTGGTGTGGGGTCTGGGCAGCCGGGTGCCGGCCAGGAGTGCCTGAACTCGTGGATCGGGCAGGAGCTCAGTCGTCGAGCTCGGCCAGCGTGGCGCGGGCTGCGGCCTGCTGGCGCCGCACCTCGGGGGGGTTCTTGTTGCCAGACTCGCTGAGGGCCAGCAGTCGTTGCAGCAAGGCCCGCCCCGCTTCTTCGTTGCCGTCGTCGATCTCCAGTTCGGCCATGTAGTAGAGGTTGCGGCCGTGGGTGGGATCCACTGCGTTGGCCCGCTCCAGGTAGCTGCGGGCTTCGTCCATGTCCTGCAGGGGCCAGGGCAGCTGGTGGTGGAAGCGTCCCAGGCCGCGCATGGGACCGCCCGAGTCGTGGTTGCGATCGATGGCCTCGGCGCGCTCGCCGGCTTCCTGGAACTTGGTGGCCAGACCCTGGCGGACGGCGTTGATGATGCCTACGCCTTCGGAGTAGGTGCCGATGCAGGCCATGGACCAGTAGTGTCCTTCGACCGCGTTCGGAGACAGCTCGGTGGCCCGGATGGCGTGATCCCAGCAGCTCTTGGAGTGCTGGGTGCGCAGGGTGTCGTCGGGTGCGGTGTCGCCCAGCCAGAAGTAGAAGCGGGCGATGTTCCAATGCAGATCGAAGTTGTCGGGGTCTTCGGCCAGGGCGGCCTGCATCAGATCCACACCCTGTTGAGCCGCGCCGCTGCGGTCACGGCGATGGTAGAGCCCCGGCGAGGCGGCCAGCGCTTTCTCCGTGGCACTGGGCTCTGCAGCGGGGGGCTCGGGCAGGGCCGCGGGGGCTGCGTCGGCTGGGATCTCCACGCCCGCATGGACAGGGAGGCTCGCGAAGAGGGAGGTGAGCAGGAACAGCTTCGCGCGCATGGGTGGACTCCGTGGTTCGTGTCGGCGGGAGCGACGTTGCGGCGCCCCCTTTCCGTCGCTGGGCGAGTATAGCTCAGCGGCCGGGGCTGCAGCGACGACGCGGCGGTTGATGCGTGACAGATCGCGGCCCACGATCTGCGCAGCGATGTGTGGGTGCCCGGCACCATCACCGCTGCCGACATCCCCATGAGCCTGGCCGACATGGGTCTGCTCTCCTACCAGTTCAGCTGGCACGAACGCATCGGCGCGGTGGACGTGCTGAACTACTACCTGGAGCGGGTGGACGACTGGCAGGCATCGGGCGCCTGCGGCTTCGTGTACGAGGTGGGCGAAGAGACCACGGCCCGTGGCAACCACATCCACGTGCAGACCGACATCTGCGCGCTGGGCTCCCCGGAGTGCGCCCTGTTCTGCTGGATCGAGCTGGGTCCCTGCTGACCTTCACCCTGGCGGCGCCCTGGAGTGCTCCAATGCGCGCGCCGCTGGTCCTGCTCCAACCACCGGCACCCTCGTCATCGGACCCGCACTCCGGGCACTCGCTGCGTGCTCGGGGTGGGAGGAGTGCAGGCCGCGAGGCTCTTCGTCGCGCTGCGTGGGAACCGCTCCGCGGGAACCGCTCTGCGGGTTCGCTGTTCAGCCTCGCATGCCGCTCCACACCTTCCTCGTCCTGCTGTGCTGCGCCGTGGCCAGCCCCGCCACCGAGCCGGCCCTCGACGCCCTGCCACCGGGTTCCTTCCACGAGCTGGCCCCAGGGCTGGAGCTGGGGCACTTCGCCTCGCCGGTGCCCTCCACGCTGGGAGACAGCCGCATCACCGCTCTGCGGGTGGACCCGACCCGCTTCTCGGTGGAGGTCATCAGCGCCACGCGGGAGCACCCCCAGCTGATCATGACGGCCCCGGAGTGGGCGCGTCGGCACGGGCTGGTGGCGGTGATCAACCCGGGCATGTTCGGCCTGGACTACCGCACCGCCACCTTCGCCCTCATCGACCAGGGCCACGAGAACAACGCCCGGATGTTCGAGAAGGCCGGCAGCGCCTTGCTGGCGGAGCCCACGGACTCCACGCTTCCATCGGCGCGCATGCTGGACCTTCGCTGCGAGGATCTGGAGAGCCTGCGGGTTGGCTACTCCAGCCTGGTGCAGAGCTACCGGCTGCTGGAGTGCGACGGCACACCCGCCTGGCAGGCCAGCAGCCGGATCTGGAGCCACGCCCTGGTGGGGGTCGACAGCCAGGGGCGCATCCTGTTCCTGCATGCCCGATCTCCCTGGTCCACCAGGCAGATCACAGAGATCCTGCTGGCCCTGCCCCTGGACCTTACGCGGCTGCACTACGGCGAGGGTGGACCCGAGGCCACCCTGTACCTGCGCCACGGCGAACGACAACTGCTGCTGGTGGGCTCCTACGAGACCGGCTTCAACGAGAACGACAGCAACCGCCGGTCATGGGCCTTGCCCAACGTGATCGCGGTGCGCGCGCGGGAGTGAGCTGGAGCGGGTGGTAGGCTGGCCGCCCAGGAGCCCTGCCACCACGCCTCGCCATGCCTGCCCTGCGGAGCGCGGGAACGATGTATGCTCTCGCACCATGAAGAGAGACCGGAACCTCGCTCGAGTCCTGCCCCTCGCCGCTGCCCTGCTCGGCCTCCCCTCGCAGCTCAGCGCGGCCGAGATGCAGGTACAGGATACGCTGCTGCTGGGCCTGCGCGGCCCTGACGGCAGCCTCGGCGCCTGGATCGTCGATTCGACGGGCCTGCACGGGGCGGGCACGGGGGTGGTGAGCCCACGCGGTGACAGCCTCTGGCGGATGGACACGGCCGTGTTGCTCCCCCCGGTGGGAGGCGCGGTGGACGAGGAGGAAGAGCCTGTCCCCGAGTTGATCACCCTCCAGGCCTGGCCTGTGGGCGCGCCGCGCCCGCCCACTCCCGCCATGAGCAACGGGGACCAGGGCTTCTACAACCGGGCCTCTGCGGAGCTGCTCTTCGTGGGTCCGGACAAGGTCTCGGTGCGCTCCAGTGGGAGCGGCACGGGCGGCTACCCCATCGCTTGGGACAGGCTGCGGGTGAGGCCGCTGCAGGCTGTGATCCCCCTGGGGATGGCAGACCCGCAGGCCCTTGCCATCGGCGAGGTGTTGGGCGAGGACGTGGAGGCTGGCCTCGTGGACCGCGGGCCATCGGGCTGCGCCACCCCGTCCCCGGACAACTGGGGGCTGGTGCGCGCCGAGGGGCGTTGGATCGTGCGCGGAGGACACACCCCCATGGCGAGCTTCTGCCCGGCCGAGCTGGCACCCTTCGGCATTCCGGCGCCAGCCCCCGCCGAGCTGGTGGGGGCCCCTGGCCGCGCCGTGGACTGGCGAGCCCTGGCCGCAGCCCACGAGGGCCTCGTGGACGCCCTCTCTTCCCCTTCGGGGCGGGTGGATCTGCTGGTCTTCCCCGATCGCCTCGCGGTGGCGGTGGACGGTCGCATCGTGGCCGAACGCGCAGGGGCCGGGCAGGCCATCGTCGCGGCCCAGTGGGCGCCCTCGGCGCTGGCCTCCGGAGCCTGGCGTGAGGCCCTGTCGCTGCCCATCCTCGGCTTCGAGCGCGAGGCGGCCATCCTGCAGCTGCAGGAGGGGCACACGGACGAGCAGGACGAGGGGCGGATCCGCGACCTGTTCCTGGGGGTGTCGGGTGCGGAGCTGCTCTCCCTGCGCGATTCCCTGGACGGCTCGGGCACCCACCGCGGCCTGCAACACCTGATCTTCAGCGATCTCGACGACTCCGACATCCGGGAGCAGATCCTGGCCCACTTCGCGGCCGCCGCGGTCTCCGATGGTGGGGTGCAGGTGGTCAGCGACATCGACGACACCTTCGTCTGCGGCTGGGTGGACGCGCGCTATCCCAAGGGCACCGTCTACCCCGGAGTCCTGGCGTTCTACGCGGCGCTCAACGACGCGCCGGGGGTGACCTTCCTGAGCGCCCGGCCGGGTGACAGGCTGGGCCTGGTGGAGGACGCCACGCTGGAGATGCTGCAGGAGCGGGGTGTGGCGCGTCCGACCCTGCTGGCGGGGAGCTGGACCAGGCTCACCAGCAACGAGGCCATCGCCGAGGCCAAGATGGAGAACCTGGCGAGCTACGCCCACCTCTACCCCGAGCGCCGCTTCGTGTTCGTGGGCGACAGCGGCCAGGGGGACGCGGCCGCGGGCCTGCAGATGCGCCAGCGCTACCTCGATCGGGTCCCGGCGGTGTTCATCCACGACGTGGTGAACACCGAGGAGGGCGTGCGACGCCTGGGCCGGCGCGAGCGGGCGCGGATGGCGGCCCAGGGGGTGTATGTCTTCGACAGCTACCTGGAGGCGGGCACCATCGCCTTTGCCATGGGGCTGCTGGACGCCTCCGGCCTGGCCGAGCTGGCCGCCAGAACCGTCCAGGAGCACGCGGCGCTGAGCTTCGACACCTCTGACCAGGCTCGCGAACGATCGCTGGAGCTGAAGCGGGCCCTGGATGCGCTGCCCCCCGAGCTGCCGCGGCCTGCGGAGTGAGGGAGCCGCCCGGTGGGCGCTCAGAACACCAGCTCACCTGATCCCGAGCCCTGTTCCACCCGGTAGCGGTGGTCCGCGTCCAGGCCCATGACGGTCTCCGCCCTGTCGGGGTTCTTCTCGGGATCGCAGGCAGCGAGGGCAGCGAGCAGGAGCAGGGCGCGTGGCCTGGGCGTCATGGCGGTCCTCCCGGGTCGGCGGGGGCGGATCGCACGGTCAGCGTGTGCGAGAGGGACGCAGCGATGGCGGCAGGGGCAGGGCCGCCAGCTCCGCTGGCTCCAGCTTGTGCAGGCCACCGCCGTACACCCGCCCCTCGCGCAGCAGCTTGCGGGGGTCCAGGGCGCGGAGATGGCGCCAGAGATCGTCGAGGAAGGCCGGCTCTGCCGTGGTCGGCGCCTTCGGGTAGAGCAGCAGCCACACGTTGGCGCCGGTGGCGCGGCTGTGGTTGCGGATGAAGCGGAAGGGGCCGCGTCCAGATGCGCTGGCTCGGCCCATGTAGCTGCAGAGCAGGGGGGGCGGGGCGCGCTGCTCCTGGCGGTACCAGGGGGTGCGGCGGCTGCAGAGGTAGCGGGTGGCCACGGTCTCTGCGCCGGTCTGCAGGTAGTCCCACAGGGCGGGTTGCTGCTGGCGCAGGCGTTCCGGTGGCAGCGAGCAGTCCACCAGCATCAGCAGCGGATCAAGCTTGGGCAGGCCATCAGGGCGGGCGCGCACCTCGTCTTCGTGGAGCTTTCGTGGGCCGGGCAGGATGGGGGTGAGGTGTTCGGCGGGCAGGCCCAGCTCCGAGGCGCGCTGCTCGGGGAGGATGAAGAACCTGTTGGCGCCGGTGGCGACGCCTCGGCGCACCGTGAACAGGTCGCCCAGGCGTGGCGCATCGGAGTCCTGGGCTCGTTTCGCGTCCTCCCGGGGATAGCGGCTCCACTTGCGGGTGGACGACAGCTCCGCCGGTGTGAGGCGGGCCTCGGTAGCGGGCGCCTGCAGGCTGCCGCCGTAGCTGAAGCGCACCCTGTGCTCCTCCGGGGGCGGGCTGTTCCGGAGGATCACCACAGCCGAGCTCACCAGGGCGTCGTGGAATTCGGGGGATTCGGGATCGGCGCGGTGGACGCGCAGCAGCGTGGTCTTCTCCAGCAGGAAGTGCTTGAGGGCCGCGCCGTAGTTCACGTCCATGAACTCTCCAGGCACCAGCCACAGGCCGATTCCGCCCGGACTCATCCAGGCCTGGGAGAGCAGCATGAAGTGGCAGTACAGGCCGGAGAGCCCGGAGACCTGCTGCCCGGCGATTCGTGACGAGATCTTCACCAGCCGCGCCTTGTCTTCTATAGAGATGTGGTGGTGGCGCACGTAGGGCGGATTGCACACCAGCAGGTTGAAGCCGGGGCTGGCGGCCAGGCGGGTGAAGTCCCCGGTGCGGATCTGCAGCGGGTGCTGGGCCCAGAGCTGGCGGGCGGGCTCGGCGTAGTGGGGATCCATGTCGATGCCGAGGGCGGCTTCGATGCTGCGGTCGCCGCGCTCGGCGAGCAGTGCCGAGTAGAAGCTGCCGGTGCCCAGGGCCGGGTCCAGGAAGCGCACGGTGGGCTCTCCCAGCAGGTGGAGCCCCAGGGCCAGGATCTGCCGGGCCAGCGCGGTGGGCGTGGCGAACTGGCCCAGGCGGTTGCGCTCGGCCTGGGTCTTGCCGCCATCGAGGGCGGCCTGCAGCTGCAGGCGTCGCTGCTCCAGCGTGGTTTCGTTCGCGTGGACCATGACAAGGCCTAGCCCGCCCCGCCTCGTTCCGCTGGCCTTCCCATCCGGCCACGGCTACTCGTCACTGCGGGGGTCCCATGTCCGGAATGACCAGGCTTGGAGTCGTCGTGGCCACCCTGCTGATCGGCGAGAACACCTGATCAGAAGCTGAACCTCGCCCGCAGGTAGCCGGCCTGGCCGAAGCTGGAGAGCTCGGCGATGTCACCGCCGAAGGTGATGGCGCCGTAGACCGAGAGCTCCAGGTTCTGGCCCCACTGGTAGCTGATCCAGGGATTGAGCAGCCAGGAGCCGTCGCTGAAGTTGGCGATGCCGGAAAGGGCCAGGTCGGTGTGGATGCGGCCCAGGGGCACCTGCACCGTGGCGGTGCCGTAGTGCTGGCCCAGGGCGCGGATGGTCTGCTCCATGTACAGCAGCCAGTGCCACAGGGTGTAGTCGTCGGCGCTGGCCATGCCGCGCTGGTTGTGCAGGTACTCGGCCATGATGGTGGTGCCGCCGGGGATGACGTACTGGGCACCGGCGTCCAGCTCGAGCCAGTTCTCCTCGGCGATCTTGTCGAGCGCGTCCCAGTCATCCACGTCCACCAGGTTGTAGGCGGCCTCTGCCCACAGGCCCACGCCGAGGATCTCGCCATTGATGTCGAGTCCGAACATCTGCCGGCGGCCCTGGACCATGAAGGACTCCATGTCCATGGCGGTCATGTCCAGCCCCGCGAGGTCGCGGTAGTTGGCGTAGCTGGCGGTAAACGCCCACTGGCCGGGGGCGATGCGCGCCCGGGCGGCGATGGCGCTGTCCTCCACTTCGAAGTCACCCCAGGTCTGGCGCGGCAGGGCCCAGGCTTCCAGCAGGCCCTGCAGGGGCAGAGCGTAGCTGAGGCGAGCCGCGGTGACGCCCACCTTCTCGTAGGAGGGATCGAGCATGTCCTTCACGGTGAAGGGATCGGTGGGGTTCCAGAAGTAGCCGCTGCCGAAGCGGAAGGGCTGCTTGCCCATTCGGAGCTTGAAGCTGCCCGCACGTGCGGTGAAGTAGGCGTCGTTCAGGAAGATCTCGTCTTCCATGGAAAACGCGGCGTAGCTGGGATCCCAGGCGGCCAGCAGGGCGATGTCATCGGCGAACTTCTCTGGCATCACGTCGGCCAGGGCGATGCTGGTGGTGCCGTGGAAGCTGCGGGCGATGAGGTTGGCGTTGGCCGAGAACCCCGAGGCCGGCTTGGCCTCCAGCTGCAGCCGCAGCTTGTTGTAGTCCAGCAGGTCCAGGCCCGAGCCTTCTTCGTCGGCGTCGCCCTCGCGTTCGGGCAGGGCCATGAGCGTGGCCTGGTTCTCGATGTAGCCCGACCAGCGGATGGTCTGTCCTTCGGCCAGGGTGACCGTGAAGTCCTCGCCGGCCTGCGCGGCCAGCACCAGCAGCAGGGGGATCACAGCTCCACCCCCGCCCTCTCCAGCGCCCCGAACAGGGCCGGCAGCAGGTAGGCCGACATGAAGAAGCAGATGGCGATGCCCAGGCCCAGCACCAGGCCCATGCTCACCAGCCCGCGGTACAGCCCGAAGCTGAAGGTTCCGAAGGCCGCGATGGTGGTGATGGAGGTGAGCAGGATGGCCCGCCCCACCGTGGAGAGCACGGCGCCGATGTTCCCGATGCCCTCGATGCGGTAGCGGTGGATGACGTGCACGCCGTTGTCGATGCCGATGCCCAGGATGAGTGGGATGGCGATGACGTTGACCATGTTCAGCTCGATGTCCAGCAGGCTCATGCAGCCCACGGTCCAGATGGCGCCCACCGTCAGCGGCACCAGCGCCAGCACGCTGCTGAGCACGCCCTCCCCTAGCTTGCCGCGCCTCAAGCCCCAGAAATCCGCCATCAGCAGGATGGAGATGGCGATCAGCGCGTAGGCCGTGGCTGCCTTGCCCTCCCGGGCGCCCCGCTCGATGGTGGCCACAAACAGCGGCGGCGTGCCCGTGACCCGCGGGCTGACCGTGGCCACATCTGCGAAGAGGCGGGTCTGGAAGTCCTCGTTCCAGACATCGCCATTGGGGTAGACCGTGACCAGGAAGTTGTCGCCGTCGATGGACAGGTAGCGCTCCCGCACCGATTTGGGCAGGCTCTCCAGCGTGATGGGCTCGGGGTTGGCCATGCGCAGGTAGGTGCCCTGTAGGGCGGGCTGGAAGACGGCCTGGAAGCTGTCCAACAAGCCCGGCAGCTCGTCGGGGTGCGCCTCGGCGAAGGCGGCGATGGCTTTCATGTCCTCTGACGCGGCGACGCGCGGCCAGCCTCCTGGTGGGCGGGGCTTGCCCGGCTCGCGCCTCACACAGCTCTCGCCCTCCTTCACGATGCGGTCGGCCATGGCGTAGAGCCGGTCCTGGCCGCCCATGTAGGCGCTCTTGCGGATGGTGATGACGTTGCAGTCCATCTGGTACAGGGCCTTCAGGAAGCCATCTACGCGGTCCGCATGGACGTGGTCCTGGGTTCTCTCCTGCTCGGCGGCCTCTCCGTCCTCCGGCTCCTCGCCTTCGGCCTCCGCAACCGTGAAGGGGGGCGCCTCGCCCCAGGCGGCCACGCGCTCCTGGATCTGCTCCACGCGCTCCGCCCGCTCCGCCTGCACCTCGGGGGGGGGCAGCAAGTAGGAGATGGAGTCCACCATGCGAACCGTGCCCAGATCGTCGAGCCCGTCGGTCAACGCCCAGGCCTCCTCCAGCCCGTCCGCGGAGACCACCAGCGAGTCCGGGTGCAGGTAGAAGCGCTCCTCGAGCACCCCGGACAGCTCGATGGAGGCGAGGTGCTCGGCCTCCACGTCGAAGAGATCCTTGGCCCAGTGCACCTCGCTGGCCTTGAGCGCCATGAAGACCGTGACCGTTCCCACCACGGCCAGGGTCACCGGCCAGTAGCGGTGTGCCAGCGAGCCCGTGACGGCCAGGAAGCGGAACTGGATCATCGAGCGTTTCGGCGCCGCGGGCAGGCCCGTCTTCGCCGCCTTCTTCTCGCGGCGGCGGTGCAGCACTACCAGGGCCGCGGGCAGCACCAGCAGGCTGCAGAGCAGGGTGCAGAGCACGCCGATGCCGGCGCTGATGCCGAAGTCCGTGAAGCCGCGGAAGCTGGTGAAGGCCAGGGCCAGGAAGGCCATGGCAGTGGTCAGTCCGCCGGTGACCACGCCCTTCCCCGTCTTCTGCAGGGTGGCTCGCAGGGCGTCCTCGATGGACTCCCCGGCCCCCCTGCGCTGGGTGAACTCTCCCAGGATGTGCACGAAGTAGTCCACCCCCATGCCCATCAGGATGATGGGGAACATCATGGCCATCATGGTCAGCTCCCCCAGCACGACGGCGTTGACGCCCAGGGCCAGGGTGATGGACATGACCAGCACCACCATGGCGATGACCGGCGAGGTCCACATGCGGAAGGTGACCACGAACAGGGCCAGCACGGCGACGAAGGCCAGCAGGGTGTTCCAGCCGAAGTCGTGGAACATGGTGGCGTACTCGTCGTCGGTGATCACCTGGATGCCCGCCAGGCCCGTGCCCGAGTCCAGCTTGTCCAGCGGGGCGATGGCCGGCACCTTGTAGGGGATCTGCAGGCGCAGCGCGTCCACCTTGGCCTGGTCGTCGGCCACCGAGGGGTACATGGCCTCCCAGATGCCGGTGACCTCCCAGGGCCCGGCGTAGTTGTCGGCGATGGCCGGGTACTCGAGCAGCAGCTCTTCGAAGATGTCGCGAGTGCGCTGCACGGCGGGCAGCGAGAGGTTCCACTCCTCGCTGGAGTAGACAGGCAGCACCATCACCAGCAAGAGGCTCCTGTCGTCGGAGAAGTAGTGCTCCTCGCCCAGGGTGAAGTGCCGGGCGGCCTCCTCGAGGTCCTCCCGGACCTGCTCGGGGGCCGCGTCCGGGTTCTCCAGGTACCAGCGCAGGGCGCGGGGCAGGGACCACATGGAGTCGATGGCCCGCACGGCCCCGCTCTCCTGGGCCTCGGGGCTCTCGTCGCCCTCGTCCACGTACTCGGCCTTGAACATGCGGTTGTAGCCGTTGACCACAGCGGCCAGACCCGGCTCGTCCACGAGCCCGTTGTCGAGGATCTGGTCCAGATCGTCGGTCTCGGCGAGCATCAGCCCGTGCTCGAGCATGAAGTCGAGCTCCTCGCCGTAGGTGACCCGCTTGATCAAGGGTTCGCCATCGGCGGTGCGCAGGTCCATGATGCGCTGCTCGAAGCGGCCAGCGAACTCCAACAGGACGTCCGGGTCCGGACCTTCCAGCGAGACCAGGACGATCTCGGAGTTGCCGTACTCCTCGAGCACCTCGGAGAACTCCTGCACCTTGGGCTCGTCCTGGGGCAGCAGGTCCATCCAGGAGAGCTTGGGCACGATGGTGGCCGACAGCCCCGCGCCCACCAGGAACACCAGCAGCGCGGCGATCAGGAAGCGCCAGGGGTGCGCTGCCGAGCCGGAGGCCAGCCAGTCGAAGAACCTCTCCCTCATGAGTCACCCCCTGGTCCACAGCTTGGCTCGCAGACCAGGCATCCATGCTTGATGAAGTCCCCGACGGCTGCAGCCAGCCGCGGAGGATCGTTCTCGATCAGTCCGAAGTGGATCTGGAAGAACAGGGCGTCCAGCAGCACGACGATGGCGGCGCCGGTGATGGGGCTGTCCAGGCTCGGCCGCACCGAGCCCTGGGCCTTTCCCTCTTCGAGCAGCTCGGTCACCACCTGGTTGTACTTGCCGTACACTCCGGCCAGCACGCCCTCCAGCTGCTGCTCCAGCTCCTCTCCCGAGCCCGTGAGGATGGACAGGAAGGCCTTGAACAGGTGCGGCATGTGGCCGTACATCTGGAAGGTGGTGGAGACCATCAGCTCGAGCTTCTGTGCGGCGGGCATGGCTGTGACCAGCAGCGGCTCGAGTGTGGCCTCGAAGCTGGCGGTCTCGCGCGTCACGAGCGAGAGGAAGAGCTCGTCCTTGGAGGGGAAGTGCCAGTAGACGGTGCCCCGGCCGATGCCGGCCTGGCTGGCCACAGCGGTCACTGTGGTGCGGGCGAAGCCCTTGTCCAGCAGCGTCTCCATGGCGGCGTCGAGGATCTGGTCCCGCTTCTTGGCCAGGTCCTCGGGGCTGCGGGCCACCTGCCGCTTCTTCAGTGCGCTCATGCTGTGTGTCCCCGCTACATCGAGGTCAAAAAGTCGGTGGTGAAGAGCCTGTCTTCCACCTCGATCCCGTAGGCCACTTCCACCATCTTGATGCTGGTCTGGCTGCCGCGCTTGAGGTTGTGCATCACCAGCTCCCGGGGCGTCCAGGTGCCGCTGATCGACTCCCAGCCGGTCATCTCGAGGGTCTTGACGTGGCGGTCCCGCTTGTCGATGAAGTGCACCTGGTGGCTCACGAAGGTCTCGGCATCCACCCAGGCGATCATCTTGGAGTAGGAGCTGTTGCCTTTGGGGGTGGCCGTGAGCTTGTGACAGCTGCGGCCGTTCAGATCCTCGCTGACCATCTCGGCGGTGGTCCAGTCCTCTTCCCAGCTGCCGCCGCTCAGGTCCTCGTAGGAGAAGTCGCTGCCCTCCATGCTGCCGTTGCGGGCGGAGCTGGCGATCTTGCGCAGGTCGTCGCTGTCCGGAAAGTAGGCCCACATCACCTCGCCGCCCTCGAGGCTGAGCATGCCGATTCCTGCCGAGGGGGCGGGAGAGATGAAGCGCATCACCGACCTGTCGTTGCCGTCCGCCGACCAGCTCTCGATGCGGAAGGTGCGCGTAGCCCCGCTGGTGGTGGTGATGGTCTGTTCCATCAGGATGTGGCTGGTCTCGGCCTTCTGGATGGCGTCGGCCTTGGCGAGCACCTCTGCTGGAGTGAGGGCCGTGGCCGGGAGTGCGAGGAGCAGGGCGGTGAGGATGGCGAGCATGGGACCTTCACTTTTCGCGTTCGCGCGGTGACCGACTCTCGGGTCGGTACAGTACCGACCGACGTGTCAGTCGGTATAGGATCCGCCGCGGGGACCGTCAAGGGAGAGGGGTGATCCAGATCAGGCTCGAGGGGCGGATCGGACCGGTCGGGACCGCAGGCGCCACCGGATCGGGTCTCGCCAGCTACGTCGCGCGCTGCCAGGCGGGCAGGTCCACCTTGCGCCACTTGACCCGCACCTGGTCGTAGTGGCCGCGCAGATCGTCGGGCTCGGCGAAGGGTTGCGCTCGTCCATCAGCGGCGATGGCGCGGGAGCCCAACAGGAAGCTGCCGGGCGTGGGCACCGGCCAGTGGTGGCGGAACTCCACCCAGGCGTGGCGGTCGGCGTCATCCGGCAGATCCACCAGCAGCTCGCGCACGCGGTTGATGCGGGCGTCCTGCCAGTTGTCTCCGCCGTCGGTGGAGACCAGCACGCGCTCGATGGGCTGCTCGCCGCCCCAGGCCCAGCCCACCAGCTCCCAGCCGCCCTCGACCCGCAGGCAGCGGGTGAGCACGGACTTGAGGGAGATCCAGCGCGCCTGCTCTTTCTCCCAGACCCCGTGGTGCAGGCGGCGGTTGGTGTAGAGCACGTCGTTGTAGAAGCCCCGGTGGCGCTCGGGCAGCAGCTCGATGGCCGTGAGCCACTTGACGTAGGACATGGCGTAGATGCCGGGCGCCACCAGGCGCACCGGGTAGCCACGCGCCCGGGTGAGGGGCTCATCGTTGTGGCGCAGGGCCAGGATGGTGTTCGACTCCGCCAGCTCTTCCAGCGACAGGCCGTAGTGGTAGCCGCTGCGCAGCCGGCCGATGCCGTCGGCACCCCTGAATGCGGCGAAGGCGGCTTCTCCTGGGCCGCCGCAGGCCTGCAGCACCGCCTGCACGGTGGGACCGCTCCAGTGCGCCTGGCCCACCAGGCCTGCGGAGCCCATGAGGTGGTTGCCGTTGCCCGCGCACTCGGCCACGCAGACCGTCTGGGTCTGGGGCAGGGCTTCGAGGTCTGCGAGGCTGAAGGTGGCGGGCTCGGCGCCTCCGGTGATCTTCAGCTCGTAGGTGGCGGCGTCCAGCCTGGGGTGCACGTAGCGATCGCGGCGGAAGAAGCCTTCCTGCGAGGTGAGCAGGCCCTCGCGCTCGTTGGGCGGAAGCTCCTGCATGCTCAGCAGGCGCAGGGCCAGGGCGGTGAGCGAGGGGCCCAGCCAGTGGGCCATGCCCTCGATGGGGTGCAGCTCGAGCTCTGCCGGCGGCGGCCGGGGTTGGCCTGCCCGGCGCGCAGGGTCCTGGGGCTTGCTGGCCTCCGCGCGCTGCTGCATGGGGCTTCCTTGAGAAGGGCAGGGTAGCAAGCAGTAACGAGAACTCGAGCCGCGTGTGCGTGCCCATGACGAGCGTGCCGGAGGAGGGCATAATCCAGAATCCCGACGCCATCCCTGGAGCTCGCATGGCGCGCCTGCCGACCACCTGTATCCTGGCCATGCTCGTAGTCCTGGGCTGCGATCGGCCCGTGGAGCCCCAGCCGGGAGGCTCCGCCAACTACTCCGCCGCGCTGGGAGACGGACCCGACTTCTCCGATCCCCACGGGCGCGTCACCGTGGAGACCTGGTTCTCCTATGGCGAGACCGCGCTGTCCGGCTACTTCGCCGATGGTCCCGCGCTGCGGCACCACAGCGAGTCTGAGCGCATCGGCAACTGTCGACTGATGACCTACACCGCCTCCAGCTGCACGCCCAGCTGTGGGGACGAGGAGCTCTGCATCCAGGGCGAGTGCCAGAGCTGGCCCCAGGGGGTGGAGCACGGTGACCTGCTGTGGGTCTGGCCCGACGGTGAAAAGACGGTGTCCCCCAACGGCGCGGGCAGCTACTACGCCAGCGGATCCGCCAGCACCGCAGGAGACGTGTCCATCACCGGCGACGATCTCGATCTCATCTCACCCACCATCGACGCCATGGAGGAAGACGGGGACTGGGCTCGCCAGATCTCCAGCCGCGGTGCGGACGACGCCACCCTGCGCTGGAACAATCCCATCCTGGACGCCCGCGTGCGGCTGCACATGACCGACTGCACAGGCAGCCACGGCGGCATCGCCGCTGCCGAGCTGGAGTGCGAGGGACCCGACACGGGAGAGCTGGTGATCGCGGGGGCCTTCCTGGACGCCATGGATGCGGGCGACTGGTCCCACGGAGAGTGCGGATCCCACGACTTCGAGCGCTACCACGCCGCCGCTCCCGAGGGGGACGACAGCATCCGGCTGGAGACCGTCGGGGATGGGGGGCTGTTCTACCGGCCAGATTGGTAGGCTGGGAGCGCGCGTCGAGGTGGCGGGCGGTTCGGGGAACTCCTCCCATTCCTGGAGGGTTCACCCCGTGCTAAGCTCCCGCTGGTCTCCCGATCCCCGTGGAGGGAAGATGCGCGCACTCCCGATCCTGGTCGCTCTGCTCTGCCTGGGCCTCGCTCTTCCCCAGGTGGCCCGCGCTGGCTGCGACAAGGACACCGACTGCAAGGGCGACAGGGTCTGCAACGCGGAGGGTCGCTGCGTCGATCCCGTCCCGCCGGTGTGTCCGCCCTGCGACTGCGCCGATCAGGCTGCCGCGCCACCGGATCCCACACCTCCGCCCGAGCCCACGGCACCCCCGGTACCCGACGGCGACACCCTGCTGATCACCATGACCGATGGCTCGCCCACCACCGGGGTCGAGATCACCTGCCCCTCGGGCTACCGCAGCCGCGCGTCCTTCGTCGAGGGCACCGTCAGCGTGCCCTCGGTGCCCGCCGAAGCCTGCACGGTGCACTTCAAGGGCCCTGTGAACGCCCGCTATGGGCCGGTGCGTGGCGGCCTGTCCCTGCTCTGCTACATCCAGGGCGCCACCGCGGTCTGCAAGTAGGAAGCGCGGTGCGACCATCCAGCTACGCCGCCTTCGTGGCCTGCCTGTTGGCCATGCCTGCGCTGGCCAGCGCTCCCGCTCCCAGCACCGTGCTGCTGGAACAGGGCCGGGCCAGCCTGCGCAACAAGGACGGCGCCGGCGCCGAGCAGGCCTTGCAGGCCTGTGTCAACGCCGATCCTGGCGCGGTGGACTGCTGGTGGGAGTTGGGCTGGGCCCACTGGGTGCAGCGGGACTGGCAGGCCACGGTGGATGCCTGGCAGCAGGTGAAGACGCTGGATCCGGCCCACGCCGAGGTGCGGGAGTACCTGTCCAAGGCCAAGGACAACCTGGCCATGCAACAGCTTGCCCAGCGAGGGGCCGCGGCGGCTCCCGAGAGCTTCAGCTCGCAGGCGCCCGAGGGGGCCACGCTGCGCCTGCGGGCTGTGGGCGACGTGATGCTGGGCACGGACTTTCCCGCCGGTGTGCTGCCACCCGACGACGGGGCCACGCTGCTCGCCAGCGTGAGCGCGCTGCTCCAGGACGCTGATCTGACCTTCGCCAACCTCGAAGGCCCGGTCTGCGATGGTGGCCAGACCCGCAAGTGCAACCCCGATAGACCTCCAGGGTCCTGCTACGCGTTCCGATCCCCGGCCCGCTACGGCGCCTACCTGCAGCAGGCGGGCATCGACGTGGTGTCCACCGCCAACAACCACTCCGGCGACTTCGGCGACCTCTGCCGCCTGCAGACCGAGCAGAACATGGACGCGCTGGGCATCGCCCACTCGGGCCGCCCGGGCGACGTGGCGCGGCTGGAGGTGAACGGCCTGCAGGTGGCCCTCATCGGCTTCCACACCTCCGGTGCCACCCACGATGTGCGCGACATCCCCACCGCACGTGGCCTGGTGCGCGGCCTGGCCGCCCAGAACGACCTGGTGATCGTGAGCTTCCATGGGGGCGCCGAGGGCTCCAAGGCCCTGCACGTGCCCCACGGCTCCGAGACCTTCCTGGGTGAAAACCGCGGCGCGCTGCGGGCCTTCTCCCACGCGGTCATCGACGAGGGCGCCGACCTGGTGCTGGGCCACGGCCCCCACGTGCTTCGCGGCATGGAGGTCTACCAGGATCGGCTGGTGGCCTACTCGCTGGGCAACTTCGCCACCTACGGCCGCTTCAACCTGTCGGGCAACCTGGGGGTCGGTGTGGTGCTCGAGGTGCAGCTGGACAGCCAGGGGCGCTTCCTGGCCGGCGAGCTCATGGCCACGCGCCAGGAGGGCAGGGGTGTGCCGGTGCCCGACGAAGAGGGTCGCGCCGTAGACCTGCTGCGCCAGCTCTCCACCCAGGACTTCCCCGACACGGCGGTGCAGGTAGCCCAGGACGGCAGCCTCGCGGCGCCGGGCTCCTGAGGCGGCAGGACCTCCATGCGGGCGGCTAGCTCACTGGCGGAGCTGACCACCTTCGGTGTGGGCGGTCCTGCGGCGCGCTACCTGGAGACCTCGGACGAGGGCAGCTTGCTCCGTTCCCTGTGCCAGGCCGACGAGCGCGGTGAGCCGGTGCTGCTGCTGGGGGGCGGTTCCAACCTGCTCGTGTCCGACGCGGGCTTCGACGGTACAGTTCTGGCCCTGCGCACCCAGGGACGACACACCAGTGACACAGCGGACGGCGTGTTGGTCCGCGCGGCGGCGGGTGAGGAGTGGGACGGCCTGGTGGAGTGGGCCGTCGAGCAGGGCCTGTCGGGGATCGAGTGCCTGTCGGGCATCCCGGGGCGGGTGGGCGCCACACCTATCCAGAACGTCGGCGCCTATGGCCAGGAGGTCGCCCAGGTCATCCACAGCCTGCGGGTGTTCGATCGGCGAGCGCGTGCCGTGGTGGAGCTGACCGGCGAGGACTGCGGCTTCGCCTACCGCCACAGCCGCTTCAAGGGCGAGCGTCACCGGTGGGCGGTGCTGGAGGTGCGCTTCCGGCTTCGTCGCGGCCAGCCAGCGATGCCCAGGTATGGCGAGCTGTCGCGTCGGATGAAGGCTCTGGGTGAGACACCAGGGCTCGCTGACTGCAGGCGGTTGGTGCTGGCCCTGCGTCGCGAGAAGGGCATGCTCTACGATGCCGATGAGCCTGACAGCTGCGGGGCGGGTTCCTTCTTCGTGAACCCCGTGGTGTCCCGCGAGCGGGCTGGCTCGGTAGAGCAGATGTATCGCCTCGCGGCCGGAGCCGGCGCCCCCGCCATGCCGCGGTACGACGATGCTCCGGGTCGCGTCAAGCTCGCCGCGGGCTGGCTGGTGGAGCAGGCGGGCTTCCCCAGGGGCCACCGCAGGGGGCGGGCTGGCCTGTCCACCCGCCATGCCCTGGCCATCACCAACCGCGGGGGAGCCAGCGCGTCGGAGATCATCGCTCTGGCTCGGCAGATCCGTGGAGCCGTTCAGCACCGTTTCTCGGTGACCCTGCGTCCCGAGCCCGTGCTGGTGGGCTTCGTGGGCGATCCGCTGGGCTAGTGCCCGTGCCCAGAAGTATCTGACCACCCTGCTGGGCGGCCAGATACTTCGGCCGTACAGTCGCCAGCGACCGTACATGCCGCTCCGCGGCACACGGGCACCAGGCTTTTCGGGGGGCCTCGCCCCCAACGCGCCTTCGGCGCGCCCCCCAGGCGACCGCTGCGCGGTCGCATAGTGCACGCGAGGGCGGCTTGTGGGGGTGGCTAGGAACTTCCGAGCGCGTGCACTAGCGCCTGCGCCTGCGCGGCTTCTGCTCCTCGATGCGCCAGCAAGGTGTGGCGCTGGGGTCCAGTACCACCCGGGATCGGCGTCTCGGGCCCTCGGGGCCCACGAAGCCTTTCGCGTATCGCGTGGCCTTGTGTCGCCCGAACAGGCGGGCGGCCTGCTCGTCGTCGAGCCGCACTCCCTCCACCTGGAAGGGGACCCGCAGCTCGCAGCCCTGCCGCCAGTGGGAGCAGCCCCAGGCCGCCCGACCCGCCACCACGTAGCCGGGCTCGCGCTCGGCTCGCTGCACGCAGGCAGGGCAGCTCATGCGCCGGCCGAAAGCCGGCGGCGGCGCGCCGGGCGGGAGCGGTGGCTCTGCGTCGTCTCCGGGGCGGCGGCTGTAGTCCAGCTGCACGTGCCCCCGCTCGTTGAGCTCCAGGGCCGCCTTGAACACCGAGCCGTTCTTGTGTCGGAAGCCATGCAGCCGCGCGGTGCGCCCGCGGCCCAGCAGGTCGCAGACCTCGGCTGCCGAGAGATCGCGCTGGGCCACCTTGCCGGGCAGCCTGAAGTCGCAGCCGGTGCAGCGCCACTTGGCGCGCTCGAAGACCAGCTGGCCTGCGCAGCGAGGGCAGGGGCCCACCGGCCCGGCGAGCTGGCGCGGGTCTCGCTGCAGGAGCTGCACCCGCTGGCCAGTCCAGGAGAGCACGGCGTCGAAGCGTCGTCCGGAGCGGTCGGAGCAGCCCTCCAGCAGCTCCGACGAGCCGCTCGCCAGCAGCTGCTTCACCGCCGTGACCGGGATGCTGCGTCCGCCCATGGTCTCGAAGACCACGAAGGGGCACTCGCGTCCGGTGGCGCAGGTGAAGACCTTGCCGCGCGCGCACGGGTTCGCCACACGCGGGGCAGGAGCCCAGGAGCTCGGGCTCGGGGAAGTGCAGGCGCACCGCGCCCTGCTCGTCCAGGCGCAGGGCCGCTGAGAACGGCTTGTTCTCGCGGGAGCGGAAGCCCTTGACCACCCTGGTCTCACCCTCGGTCAGCAGCTTGCGGGCCATGCGGGGGCTGATCTCACGGCGGGCCACCTTGCCCGGCAGGAACAGGGGGCAGCCGGTACAGCGCCAGCCGCCGCGCGCCCGGCGCACCTCGGAGCTGCAGCGCGGGCAGGTGCCGAGCTGCTCGCCATCGGCGGCTTGGGCCGACAGGACCTGCACCAGCGAGGGAGCGATGCTGGCGGCTCGCAGCCGCTCCACCACCTCGCCGGTGAAGCGGCGCACATCGGCCATGAAAGCCTCGCGGCTGTCCTGGCCCTCGGCCATGGCCACCAGCCGCGCCTCCCACTGGCCCGTGAGCCGGGGGGATCTCAGGGCCGGCACCGGCAGGGCCCGCACCAGGGCACGGCCCACGGCTGTGGGTACCAGGTGGCGGGCCTGGCGCTGCACGTAGCCCCTTCGGACCAGGGTCTCGATGATGGCCGCGCGGGTGGCCGGTGTACCGAGCCCGTTGCGCTTCATGGCGCGCTTGAGCTCCGCCTCGTCCAGCTCCTCGCCGGCCCGCTCCATGGCTGCCAGCAGGCTGGCGTCGTTGTGTCGGCGCGGCGGCCGGGTCTGGCTCTGGTGCGGGGACAGGCTGCGCGTGTCCACCGGCTCGCCCTCTCGCACGGCGGGGAGCAGGCTCTCCTTCTTCTTGCTGTGGGGGGGATCTATGCGCCGCCAACCTGGTTGCAGGCAGCTGCGGCCCTTGGCGAGGAAGTGGTCCCGACCCACAGCCGTGTCGATGGTGGCCAGTGCGAAGACGGCATCGGGGTGGAACGCCGCCAGAAAGCGCCTGGCCACCAGGTCGAAGATGCGCTTCTCGTCGAGGTCGAGGCCCGTGACGCGGGGATCGAGGCCGGTGGGGATGATGGCGTGGTGGTCGCTCACCTCAGAGTCGTCCACGAAGCGCCGCCCCAGGCTGGCAGGATCGCGGCCCTGTGCGAGCTGTGCCGTTTCGGCGTAGGGGCCGAAGTCCAGCCCACGGACCACCTCGGGCAGCTCGGGCAGCTGGTCGGTGCTGAGGTGGCGAGAGTCGGTGCGCGGGTAGGTGAGCAGCTTGTGGCGCTCGTACAGGGCCTGCGCCAGCACCAGCACACGCTCGGCCGTGAGGCCGAAGCGCTGGTTGGCTTCGCGCTGCAGGCTGGTGAGATCGTAGAGCAGCGGTGGCTTCTCGCTGCTCTCGCGCCGCTTCACCCGCGCCACGACGGCGGGCTTGCCCTGCGCGCGGTCCTGGATGGCCTGGGCCTGGCTGCGGTCGAAGAGCCGGTCTTCGCTGCGGCCCTGCTCATCGCGACCGGTCCAGATGGCATCCCAGTCGCCCTCTTCTGGGTGCTGGCGGGAAAAGCGGGCCTTGAGCTGCCAGAAGTCCTGCGGGACGAAGCGCTCGATGGCGTCTTCGCGGTCCACCAGCATGGCCAGGGTGGGGGTCTGCACCCTGCCCAGTGAGCGCAGCGGGCTTCCGGGACCGCTGGCCAGGCGCAGGGTCATGGCTCGGGTGGCGTTGAGGCCCACCAGCCAGTCAGCTTCGGATCGGCAACGGGCGGCGTGCTCCAGGGCTCGCAGCTCGCTGGCGGGGCGCAGCGCGCGGAAACCTGCCCGGATGGCCCGGTCGGTCATGGAGGAGATCCAGAGCCGCTCCACGGGCGCCTTGCAGCCCGCCAGCTGGTAGCAGAACGCGAAGATCAGCTCGCCCTCGCGACCCGCGTCGCAGGCGTTCACCACCCGGGACAGCTGGCGATCGCGCAGCAGTTCCCGCAACACACGCCACTGGTCGCGCCCCTCGCGGCGCGGCTGGAGCTGGAACTCCGAGGGCAACATGGGCAGCAGGTCGAGGCTCCAGCGACGCCAGGAGGCGTCGTATGCGCTGGGCTCCGCCAGCTCTGCCAAGTGGCCCAGGCACCAGCTGACGCGGGTGTCTCCGGTGCCGATCCAGCCCTTGCCGCCTCCTCGAACCCCGAGCACCCGCGCGATGTCCCGTGCGACGCTGGGCTTCTCGGCCAGCACAAGGCGAAAGGCGCTCATGGGCGTGGACCCTCGGTGTGGGGAGTTCGAGCTTATCCCGGAGCTTCGGGGGGGGAACGGGACTCTCCATGCGAAGGGCTCGAACATGGTAGCCTGCGGGCGTTCGAGGCCCTGTGCCCAGCGAGGTCGAGATGACTGCGGACGAGCAGGCAGGCAGGCAGTACCAGATCAAGCATCGGCTCGGAGGTGGCGGCTTCGGCGTGGTCTACCTGGCGGACATGCTGGGTGTGGGCGGCTTCCGCAAACCGGTGGCCTTCAAGCTGCTGCACGAGGATCTCAAGGGCGAAGACGCCGAGGACGCCGCTCGCCGGCTCCGCGATGAAGCCCGCGTGCTGGGCCTGGTCCGGCACCGCGCCATCGTGCACGTGGATGGCCTGGTGAAGCTGCGAGGCCGCTGGGCTCTGGTCATGGAGTACGTTCCCGGTGTCAGCCTCGAGAAGCTCACCCAGCTGGGTCCCACGCCCATCGCCCCGGCTCTCGAGATCGCGGGCGAGGTGGCGGGGGCCCTGGACGCCGCCTACAGCACCATGGACTCCGACGGGGCCCCCCTGGCCCTGGTGCACCGCGACATCAAGCCGCCCAACATCCAGCTCACCCCGGTGGGTGAGGTCAAGGTGCTGGACTTCGGCATCGCCAAGGCCGAGTTCAGCACGCGGGAGTCAGTGACCACCAGCCGCTTCGCCTTCAGCCGTGGCTACACCGCCCCCGAGCGCATGCTGCGCATGCTCGACGAAGAAGAACGCGAGCAGGGCAGCGATGGCCCCGAGGTGGACATCTACGCTCTGGGCTGCGTGCTCTATGAGCTCGTGGCGGGGCGTGGTGTAGGGCAGCGGCCGCCCTTCGAGGAGCAGCACCGGGCCCTCGTGGCGGAGCGCCTGGCGGAGCTGGACGGTGGCCCCTGTCCACCGGCGCTGCGCGAGCTGTTGGAGACCATGCTGGAGTATGATCCCAGGTTTCGGCCGGGCGCCGCCGAGGTGGAACACGCCTGTTGGGAGCTGCATCGCAACCTGCCGGGTGAGCCCGAGAGGCTGCGTCACTGGGCGGAGCGGATCATCCCGCCCCTGCTGGAGCGTTTCCCAGAGGACGAGAGCGATCCCCTGGTGGGTACGAGCATCTCCGAGTCCGGACAGCTCAGCGGACTGGGGGAGCGTCCGGCAGCCGTGGAGGCATCCGCGCCGAGCCCGGTCCCCGAAGAGCCCGCACCCGATCCGGAGGAGAGCTGGGAGCTGGATGATCCGGAACCCCAGCCTGATCCTGAGCCCACACCCGAGCCGCCCGTCGCGGTCCGGAAGCTCCCCGCCACCTGGCTGCTGGTGGCGGGTGGCGCAGCGGTGCTGCTGGCGCTCATCGGTGGCGTTGCGGGCGTCGCGGGGCTAGCGGGAGCCGGGGGCATCCTGCTGCTGGGCGGGGGCGCGGACGACGCTCCCGCACCCACCACCGTGTCCGTGGTGCATGTACCGGTGCCTGCGGCGACCGGCCCGCAGGCGCGCCCGCCCGTGCAGCCGCCTTCAGCCGCGCCGGCACCCGTCGAGGACGACGACACAGCTGAGCCGGGCCCCTCCCTGGACGCCCCGGGACGCCTCTCGGTGGACGGCGACGCTCGGGAGGTCTACCTGCTGTCCGACACCCGCGCGCGCTTCGACCCCGGCGCGGTGCCCCGGGGCACCTACACGGTCATGGCCGTCTTCGACGACGCCGGTCCGGAGCGCATCCGCACGGTGTACGTGAACCCGGGCAGCAGGCTGGCCCTGCGTTGCGAGCGGGAAGCCCGGAGCTGCACGGTGCAGCGCTGACCGCCCTATCCACCGCCGTTGAGAGCGTAGAGATCCTCTAGCGGCGTGCTGTGCCCCAGCATCCACGGCTGGGACCACTGCAGCCGCCAGGCGAGCTGTCCGCTGGCGGTGATCTCGTGGAGCACGCCCTCGGTGCCGAAGTTGACCAGTGTGTTGCCGTTCTCCAGGCGCCGCGCCTCGCCCTGGTAGGTTGCGTAGAGATCCAGGCCCTCCCCGTAGCTCCAGATCTGTGTCAATGTATCGCTGTGCTCGTCGAGGCGAAACTCGCGCGCCCGCTGCTGGCCGGGCTGCCCCGGAACATGGGTGGACACGAGCAGCGTGCCGTCGGCGGTGAAGTTGGGCCAGTGCTGGAGCTCGAACGCCGCTTCGGGAGGATCGAAGGCCCAGCTCCCTTCCAGCTGTCCCCACTGGTTGAGCACGCCCCCCGTGCTGGCGTCTACCTCCAGCACCGTGTGGTCGGCCCACATGGACCACAGCAGGCTGCCGCGCGTGGGCGCCGAGACCACGGCGTTCACCTGGCAGCACCAGCTGTGCACGCAGGCCTTGTCCATCCAGGTGGTGCAGTCGAACAGGCGCTCGGTGCTGCCGTCGGGCAGCAGGCGACTGAGCCAGCCCTGCCCGCTCTCGTCGTGCTCGTCGTAGTAGATGCTGCCGTCTTCCGCTTCGTCCCACGAGAAACCGAAGCCCGGAAGGGTAAACTCCTGCAGCTCCGAGAGGTCGAGCGTGAGCCGTTGCAGGCTGGGTTCCACCTGGGCGCCGAGGCCAAAGCGGTCCACCTGCTCCATCACCAGGTGGTCTCCGCTGCGCGACGGCTTGGGGAATGTGCAGGAGAGGCCGTCGGGGAGCTGCCGGTACCACACCACGCGGCCCTGGCGATCCAGGATGAGCACCCAGTAGGGGCCGTCGTAGTACTGGCCGTCGTGGACCTCGATGGAGAGGAGCAGCCAGGGTGCCTCGGAGGCCAGCTCCGGATCCCAGTCCACCATGGCGGGTGCGAGCCCAGCCAGGGGCAGGGCGCCCGTGGAGGCCGACCAGCTCGTGTCGCTCTCCAGCCGCTCCCCGTCGAGCTCGTTGACGATCCGCAGGCTCACAGATGTGTCGGTGGGCAGGCCCAGCACCGACTGGTTGTGGGGGCCCGCGGTGCCGGCGCGTCTAGGGGTGCTGACCCATGTGTCGTCTTCGAAGCTGTACTCGACCCAGGCGGCGTCCACGCCCCGATCCTGGCTCCAGGAGACCTGCAGGATGGTGGCGATCTGCTCGTGCACGGCGATCTCCACCTGTGAGACGGCGCCGGGCGGATCTGTATCGGGAGTTGTGTCGCGGCTGGACTCCCTGCCAGGACAGCTGCAGGCCAGCCCCGAGAGCAACAGCGCCGGGACCAGCTGCACTGTGAGGGCCTAGTCGAGGCGACCGATGGCTTCGGTGAGCAGGCTGGTGACCTTGGCTGCGTTTTCACCGAAGATGCGCAGGATGTCTTCCCAGGTGACCGGGTCTTCGTCGGTCTTCCAGCAGTCGTAGTCGGTAGACATGGCCACAGCTGCGTAGGGCAGGCCCGCTTCGTTGGCCAGGATGCACTCCGGCGCGACGCTCATGTTGATGACGTCGGCTCCCCAGGCGCGGAACATGAAGCTCTCGGCGCGGGTGGAGAAGCGTGGGCCTTCGATGGTGACCACCGTGCCCCTTGGGTGGTGGGGGATCCGCAGGTCGCGACACACGGCGTTGAGCAGCTCGCGCAGGCCGGCGTCGAAGGGATCGGCCATGGGCGTGTGCACCGGAGCGTGGGGCTCGAAGGATTCGTGGAAGGTGACGGAGCGGTGGCGTGTGAAGTCGATGAACTGGTCGAGCACCACCAGGTGGCCTCTGTCGATCTCTGCCCGCAGGGAGCCGACCGCGGTGGTGGCCAGCACCAGATCACAGCCGGAGGCCTTGAGAGCGTGGATGTTGGCGCGGTAGTTCACCTGGGTGGGCGGGATGGTGTGTTGGCGGCCGTGGCGGCCCAGCAGCACCACCTCACGGCCCTTGATACGCCCATGCTTCAGGGGCGCCGAGGGAGGACCCCAGGGGGTGCTGACGGTCTCGTCGCGGGGGTCCTGAAGGATGTCCGGGTCGTCGAGGCCGCTTCCGCCGATGATGCCGATCTTGGCCATGTGCGCGCTCCTGGGGGCTTGGCGTTGTGCCAGGGGGTGCCTGATGGGTGTGTCGGGAGGCACCCGTATCCCGATGGCAGGAGGGTCGCTGGCTCGCCGCGCCCGGCCCGCTACCTGGGGTCGCCGAGGTGCGGCGTGTTCTGCGCAGTAGTGCCGGGGTGAAGGCATGCTACCGATATGTCGAGGTCGGCGCTGCGAGCAGCGCGCGCTGCGGCGACGAGCTGCTGGACGGACGCGGTGTCGCAGTAGATTCGGGGTTCTGTCGCCCGCTGCTGATCAGCGCGCCGGAGTGGCGCCCTCCAGCGCGGCCCGCTTGCGGTTCTCCTCGATGGCGGTCACCACGGGGCTGCGGCGCAGCATGCGGGCGACGCGATCCGTGGTGGAGGCATCGGCCATGGCGGGCTGGGCTCCGAGCGCCTGGAGCACCAGGCGGATCTCCTCGAGGTCGGCGTCACCGGGGTTGACGGCCTCGGCCACCTCCACCGTGTCCATGGCCTCGGACAGGGCCACCTCCCGCCGCACCGGGTTGTCCGTCAGGATGACGGTCTTGAGTGCCTCGGCGTAGCCATACACCGCGGCGCCCTTGCGCAGCAGCGACGTGTCGCGGGCCTGCAGCTCGCCCCAGGTGGTGTCGAGCCAGATCTCCTGCGCTTCGAAGCTGATGGCGTCCTGGTAGCGCACACCCACGCTGATGGGTGTCTCGTCGTAGAGGGCGTCCGGAGCACAGGTGTGCAGCGTGTTGTAGAACACCATGGCGTCGTTGGGGGCGATGTGCTGCGGGTCGATCTCCATCGGATCCTCGCTGTAGCCCTCGCCCGAGAAGTGCACGACCTCGAAGCCAGGGGGGAGCACGAGCTGCAGCTGCACGTTCCGGGCGGCCACGCCCATGGTGTTCACGAAGCGCCCCGCGAACATGCGCCAGGCCTCATCCTGGCTGTCGATGAACACCGAGGCGCCCTTGCCGGCGTCGGTGACCTGGTCCATCAGGGCGTCGTGGTAGGTGCCCGGCGATCCCACACCGACTCCCACCAGGTAGATGCCGTCCTCCTCCTGTCCTCCGGCCTGCTCGCCGATGAGGTCCAGGGAGGTGACGCCTACGTTGGCCCCGCCGTCGCTCACCAGCACCAGGCGGTTGATGCGGTCCTCGGAGTAGGAGTTCCAGGCCAGCTCGTAGCCCTTCTCCAGGCCGCCGTACAGATCGGTGGCGCCCGAGGCGTCGATGCTGTTCATGGCGCCGTGCAGCACCATGTCGAGGGGACCTTCGAATTCGTGGTTGGACACCAGCACGTTGTTGGCGGTGTTCCAGGTGACCACGCTGACCACGTCACCCTCGCGCAGCTGGGAGTTGCTGGCGAGCACGACCTCCTTGAGCAGGTCCAGGGGCTCGCCGGTCATGGAGCCCGAGGTGTCCAGCACGAAGGTGATGTTCATCGGTGCGCGGTCCTCGTTGCTCAGCTCGGGGCTGGTGACCGCGATCTGCAGCGCCCAGTCCTCGGCGCTGTCCTCGGAGGTGGGCACCAGCTCGGCGCTCAGCGCCAGCTCCCCGTCGTCGGCGGGCTCGTAGGCGAAGTCGTAGTAGTTCATGAACTCCCAGGTCCTGATGGTGACGTAGGGAAGCCCGGCCCAGCCGCCGAGCACCGCCGCCCGCACCTGGGAGGCGCTGGACATGGAGTTGGAGTCGTCGGGGGACATGAACAGCTCCACCGGCGTGACCTCGTCGCAGACCTCTTCCTCCACAGCGGTGTCCTGCAGGGCGGAGTCCTCCACAGCGGCGCTGTCCCGCAGGCCTGTCTCCTCCGCCTCTCGCGTCCCGGTGTCGTCCGGGTCGGTGGGCGGCTGTTCCTCCTGGGTCTCGGTGTCGTTCTGCGTGTCTCCCCAGCCGCTGCTGCCGCCGTCCTTGCTGCGCTCGCCGCTCGCGCAGGCCAGGGCGAGGCCCAGGCTGAGCAGCCCGGTCCACAGCAGGGGTGAGTGTGTCGCTCTTGGCCTCATGTCTCCTCCCTCTTCGTGCCTGGGCGCAGGGGTGCGCCGCGGGCGTGGATGGCGCCCGTGGCGCTGCAAGATCCACGCCTGGGGCCGATCTGCACGTCACCGTCGGGCTGTGGCGCTCGCGTCTGCTGGCGCTGCGGCGCGGATCGCGGCATCGGGATCAGGGTCTCGGCTCCATCGGCGGCTGCGCCACGCCGAGGACCTCCCGGTGGAGCGCCTGATGTGTGACGCCAGGCTCACGCAGATCTGCACGGGCACCAACCACATCGCGAGGATCGTGGCGGGTCGGAAGCTGTTGAGCCGGTAGCTATCCCAGGGCCTGCCTGGCGGCGCGGACCATGGGGTGGTCCTGGCCCAGCTCCCGCACCAGCACGCCGGTGGCGGCCATCATCTCGGTGTAGCCGTCGCCGTCGCCGGAGTCGCGCATGGCGCGGCCTCGCTCGAAGCGGGTGATGGCGGTCTCGGGATGGTCGGTGCCCAGCACCTTCTGCTTGATCCCGAGTGCATGGTCGAAGGCCTGGGTGGCGCTCGCATAGTCCAGCTGGCGAGCGTGGATCTGGCCCAGGGCGTGCCAGGCCAGGGCTGTGTAGGCGTGTTCGGGGCCTTCGGTGCGCTGGCGGATGTCCACGGCGCGCTCGAAGCAGCTCCGGGCGTGCTCCAGGTCGCCCTCGCGGGAGTAGGTGTGGCCCAGGGCGTACAGGGTGCTCGCGGTGCTGGAGTGGTCTGGACCCAGGTGGGTCTCCTTGATGGACAGCGCCTGCTGGTAGCGCTTGATGGCCTGCGCCGGGCGGCCCATGTCGGTGAGCACCTGGCCCATGGCGTCGCGGGCCTTGGCGGTCTTGACGTTGTTGGCGCCCAGGGCGCGCTCGAGGATCTTGATCTCGCGGGCGAAGCAGGCGAGGGCGTACTCGAAGCGGCCCATCAGGGTGTAGGTCTGGCCGATGGAGTGCAGGGAAGGCCCCAGCGAAGGGTGGTCCTTGCCCAGCTGACCCCTGGTGATGCGCAGGTCGCGCTGGAAGGCATCGAGCGCCTCTTTGTACTTGCCTTGCCGGGTGCGGGCCTGGCCGATGGCGTGCAGGGTGCTGGCGGTGGAGGGGTGGTGGGGACCGAGGGTGGCTTCCTTGATCTCCAGCGCCTGCTGGAAGGCGCGGGTGGCCTCCTGGTAGCGGCTCAGGTGGGTCATGACCTGGCCGATCTCGTGCAGGGTGACGGCGATGTCGGCGTGCCCCGAGCCGTGGGTGGCTTGCTCGATGCGCAGCGCGCGGTTGTAGGTGGCCAGGGCCTGGGGGTAGCGCTTCTGGCGATTGAGGGACTGGCCGATGGCGTGCAGGGTGCGCGCCACCTCCACGTGGTCGGCCCCCAGTGCGGCTTCCTGCAGCTCCAGCGCTTCGCGCAGCAGGACCTCCGAGGCGGCGTAGTCGCCGCAGCGGTAGTCCGCTCGGGCGCGGGTGTAGAGCGCCCGGGAGCGGATGATGTCGTCTACGTCGGTGAATTCGAGGGCCATGTCGGCCCAGCGGGTGGCCACCTGGGCGTCGCCGAGCCGGATGGCGGCGGCGGCCACCGCCCGCC
The DNA here is from genome assembly GCA_964512185.1 of uncultured Enterobacterales bacterium. Taxonomy (GTDB): domain Bacteria; phylum Myxococcota_A; class UBA796; order UBA796; family JAFGLY01; genus CAZEJJ01. The sequence goes on from CAZEJJ010000002.1 coordinate 67,073, forward strand.
AGTCTTCGGCGCTGGCGGGGCCGTGGCGCAAGGCGGCTTCCACCAGCCAGGCGGTGGCCTGACCGGTGGACCAGTCGAGGATCTGCACGGGGATGGCGGCGCCGGTGGTGGCGGCCCAGGAACCCAGCAGATCGGTGGGCAGGTCCTGGTTGTCGAGGACCTGGGCACCCACCTTGCGGAACTTCTCGACGCGCAGCGCTTTGACCTCGGGCTCTGCGCCGAGGGCCCGCTGGATGGGGGGAGCCACCAGGCGGCTGACCACGTCTTCGGTGGTGAAGAGGTCGCGCTCCAGGGCGAGGCGGGCGAGGGCGGCCCCGGGGTCGGACCCGGCGAGCAGGCAGGCCTCGATCTCCTCTTCGGGAGCCTCGGTGGCCAGCAGCACCTCCACCAGGTCGATGGTCTCGGGCTCGAGCCCAGCCAGGGCGGCGAGGCGGCCGGGACGAAGCGCGCCGATCTTGCCCAGGCGCTCGCAAGCGTCGGAGAAGGGTGCCAGCCGGGTGTGCACCGGCCACCAGCCGGGGGAGGGCGCTTCGGGCTCCACCAGGACCGAGCAGCCGCGGTGCTGCACCTCTGCCAGGGCCCAGCGTACCCGGCGCAGGCGGAATTCGCCGTCCACCTCGGTCCAGCAGGTCCAGCCATCTTCCACCGCGTCGGCCGCGGCCACCAGGGAGGCGTAGTCGCCCTGGGCGCTGATCCGCCCGATGGGGCGTTCCGGGTGGGTCGCGCGCAGGGTGGCCCCGAGGGGCCCGCCCAGCCACTCCACCCCCGGGCCATGCTCGCCCACCAGCAGGCCGGCGACGCCGTGGGCCACGGGCATGCTGGGGCAGATGAAGCTGCTGGCGCTCCCCAGCAGGGCGGCGTCGGCCTCCACCAGTGCGGGGGCCGCTTCGTCTCTCAGCCAGATGATCAGGCTGCGACCGGCCAGCAGCTCGGCGTGGTCGCTGAGCCATCCCGCTGCGGCGGACGTGGGCCGCAGCAGGCAAGGCGTGCTGGCCGGGAGCTGCTCGAGCTCGCTCGGGTCGGCCAGCACCTCCAGGGTGGGGAAGCCGGGCAGCAGCGCGCGCACCAGTGCCCCCAGCGAGGCATCGTCGGCCTGCTCGATGAGCAGCAGGGCACCGGCATCGGCCTGCTCCAGCTGCTCGATGATGGCCCCGAAGGGGGCCTGGTCCACCGCCAGGGCGGGGGCGTCGTCTCGGCTTCCGGTCTGCTCCATGGAGCCTCCCAACGGGCCCGCCGTGGCGGGTATGCACCTGATCCGCTAGCACGGCCGGAGGGCCTGATCAATCGGGCCTGACAGCTTGGTGGTGCTGAGAGCGGTCAGCAGCCTTCGATGGAGACGGTCACCGTGCTGGCCTGTTGGTCGGGCAGGAGCTGCCAGATCGGGCCCTGCTGATCCAGCACAGATGCCCCTGAAACCTCGGTCTCATCGCACTCTTCCGGTACCACTGCCACCAGCGCGGCGTCGCTGTCTGGCTCCCAGCTGGCCTGCATGCCCACCCCGAGGGAGGTCAGCTCCAGCAGGCGACCTGGGATGCGGTGCAGGTAGGGGCGCTGGAAGGCCGGCATCATGAAACCCGACTGGTAGTCGCCATCGATGACGCCGTGGCTGTCGCTGGGCGCGTAGGACCAGTAGGCGCTGCTTCCGCCGGTGGCCTCCACCGCGTCCTGCACCCCGCGCACGTAGTCGTGCTCGTTGCCCGCGCTGGAGAAGATCCCGTACTCGCCCAGCAGGCAGGGTGCGCCCTGCGCCTGACCCAGCTGGCACAGCGCCTGCAGGTTCTCCGTCTCGTCTTCGAGGTCACCGTCGAAGCCGGTGCCTTCTTCAGCGTAGAGCGGGTAGAAGTGCGGCAGGAAGGCGGGCACTTCGGCGGGATCGTCGCTCTCGGGCAGCTGGAAGATGGAGTACTGCAGCAGGTTGGCGTGGGTGGAGGGCTCCATGCCCACCCAGCGGCAGTAGCGCGACGGAGCGCTGGGCCCGCAGGTGTCGCTGTCCACCTCGCGGATGCGGGCGCGCACGCGCTCGTAGAAGGCCGGCAGGATCTGCTGCTCGAAGGCGGGCTGATCCAGCCGCGCGAAGAAGGGCTCGTTCATCAGGTCGTAGCCCACGACCCTCTCGTGAGCCCTGGCCAGCTGGGCCAGGCGGGCCCAGGCCTCGGCGTAGTGATCCTGTAGCCGCTCGCTGTCCCAGAAATCCTGGAAGCAGTTGGAGACCTCTTCGGTGAGGTAGCCCGCCCACCAGGATCCTCCCGGGTGCTCGTAGCTGTCGTAGTTGGCCTGCTCGCAGGCCCACGCGGGTGCGCCGGCGGATCCGAAGCCCTCGCCCCAGAGGTCCTGGTGCATGTCCAGCAGCACGTCCACACCCAGCTCGTCGTAGCGGGTGAGCAGGGCGTCTACGTCGGCCAGGTAGTCCTCGTCGAAGACGTCTTCTTCGGGCTGGACACCCTCCCAGAAGACCAGCGCGCGCACCAGGGTGAAGCCTGAGGAGGCCAGCAGCTCGAGGGATCCGTCGGGGAGCGTGGGCATGTGGTCCTCGGCTCCCTTTGAGCCGTTGTCCACGTTCATGCCCCGGTAGATCACGGTGCGGCCCTCGGAATCCACCAGGTAGGGGTAGGGCTCGGCGGCGGGCACGCCCGTGTCGGCGGGATGCGGCGGTCTGCAGCCCGCCAGCAGCAGCAGCCACGCAGGGCTAGGCACGGCTGGCACGAGCATCTTCGATGGCCAGCAGGATGGCCTCGGGGGTAGCGGGGATGGAGAGCTCCAGCGCACCGAATGCGCGCACCGCACGACGCAGGGCGGTCCAGGCGCCGATGGCCAGGCAGAAGGGCGGCTCGCCCACCGCCTTGGAGCCGTGGATGACCTGGGGCGCGGGCGCGCGCTTCAGCAGCTCGACCTCGAAATGGAGCGGGGCCTCCCCCACCGCGGGGATCTTGTAGGTGGAGGGTCCGAGGGTGATCACGGCACCCTGCTCGTCGCGGACCAGCTCTTCGCAGGTGAACCAGCCGAGGCCCTGGAGGAAGCCGCCCTCCACCTGGCCTCGGTCCACGTCCGGGCTCAGGCTCTCACCCACGTCGTGCAGGATGTCCACCGCCAGCAGGCGCCACTCGCCGGTGAGGCCGCAGACCTCCACCTCGCACACCGCGGCCCCGTAGGCGTAGTAGTGGAAGGGTTTGCCCTGGCCCCTGCGGCGATCGTAGTGGATCCCGGGGGTCGCGTAGTAGCCGGCCACGTGGAGGGGAACCCGGGCCAGCCAGGCCTGCACGCAGACCTGCGCGAAGCTCGCGGAGTCGCCCCGGTCGTTCCATGCCCAGGCGGGCTCGCCTTGCTGGGTGAGGGGTGGCTCGGAGCGCTGCCCCGCGGCGATCCGCACCTGGCTCTCGTCGGTCTGGAGCATGGCTGCGGCCACCGGGCGCAGGCGCTCCACCAGCTGCAGGCAGGCGTCGTGCACCGCCTGGCCGTTCAGGTCGGTGCCGCTGGAGGCTGCGGTGGGGGGGGTGTTGGGCACCTTGTCGGTGCTCGTGGGCATGTGGCGGATGCGGTGGGTGGGCAGCCCCAGATCGTGGGCGCAGATCTGCAACATCTTGGTGTACAGGCCCTGGCCCATCTCCGTGCCGCCGTGGTTGAGCTGCACCGTGCCGTCGGTGTAGACGGTGAGGTATGCGCCCACCTGGTTCAGGAAGGCCGCCGTGAAGCTGATGCCGAACTTCACGGGGCTCAAGGAGATACCCCGCTTGAGCTGGCTGTGGGCGCGGTTGAAGGCGGCCACCTGCTCGCGGCGCTCTGCCAGCCGCGAGCTGCGCACCAGCCGGTCCACCATGGGCGGCAGGCGGAACTCACCGATGGCCTGGCCGTAGGGGGCGCGGTCCCGGGGGGCGGGGCCGTAGAAGTTGGCGCGTCGCACCTGGAGCGGGTCGAGGCCGGTGGCGTCGGCGATGCGCTCCATGATGTGCTCGATCACCAGCATGCCCTGGGGGGCGCCGAAGCCGCGGAAGGCGGTGTTGGAGCTGGTGTGGGTGCGCACCACCTGCCCCACCAGGCGCAGGTGGGGCAGCCAGTAGGCGTTGTCGGCGTGGTACAGCGAGCGATCCAGGATCGAGGGGGAGAGATCGGCGGCGAAGCCCGCATCGGCGAAGAGCTCGGCCACCAACCCCAGCACGCGGCCCTGGGCGTCGTAGCCCACCTCCCACTCGGTGTGGAAGGGGTGGCGGTAGCCGGTGAGCACCAGGTCCTCGTGGCGCTCGAAGCGCAGCTTGACGGGCCGGTGGCAGTGCACGGCACCCAGGGCCGCGATGGCCGCCCACTGGCCGCCCTGGGTCTCCTTGCCTCCGAAGCCGCCCCCCATGCGTGGAGATTCCACGACCACCTGGTGGCGGCCCCAGCCGAGGTTGCGCGCCACGATGACCTGGGCGCCCGTGGGGTGCTGGGTGGAGGAGCTGATGTGCACACTGCGATCCTCGCCGGGCACGGCCAGGGCGGCGTGTGCCTCGAGGTAGAGGTGCTCCTGGGCGCTGGAGGCGGTGTGGCCCGCCAGCCTGAAAGGGGCCTGTGCGATGGCGACGTCAGGATCGCCGCGCTGGATGCGGTGTGGATCGACGATGAACTGCTCACGGCGGATGGCCTCGTGCAGGTCGGTGACGGCGGGCAGCGGCTCGTAGTCCACCTGGAGCAGATCCAGCGCTCGGCGGCAGGCGGCGCGGGACTCGGCGTAGATCGCGGCCACGGCTTGTCCCACGCAGGAGACCTCGCCGGAGGCCAGCAGGGGTTCGTCGTCGAGCAGCGCGCCGCACTGGTTGTCGCCGGGGATGTCATCGGCGAAGAGGATGGCGTGCACGCCGGGCACCGCCAGGGCCGCCGTGGCGTCGCAGCCCAGGATGCGGGCCCGCGCGTGGGGCGAGGGCAGCAGCATGCAGTGCAGCAGCCCGGGGGGCTCCGGCAGATCGTCGATGTAGCGGGCCGCACCGCTCACATGGCTCCAGGCGCTCTCGTGGGGGAGCGGACGGCCGAGGGGGCTGCTCATGATGCCTCCCGGGGGCCGGGTGGGTTGACCGTGCCCGTGGGTCGCCCAGGCGCTGTGTCTCGATCTGTGGCGCTGGACTCCAGCGCGAAGCCCAGCAGCAGGTTGCGGGCCAGCAGCCGGCGGTAGCGTGCCGAACCGCGGTGGTCGCTGATGGGGGTGAAGTCCTGCTCCAGGTGATCCAGGGCCTGGAGGACCTCGGCCTGCGACCAGCTGCGCCCCTGCAGGCGGGCTTCGGTGTGCAGCGCGCGCACGGGGGTGGCGGCCACTCCGCCATAGGCGAGCAGCAGGGAGGCGACGCAGCCCTGGGCGTCCAGCTGCAGGGCCATGCCGGCGGAGACGGCGCTGATATCCAGCTCTCGGCGCTTGGAGACCTTGTAGGCGGTGACGAAGGCGCCCGGTGCCGGACGCGGCACCTCAACGGCCAGCAGGAGCTCGCCTGGGGCCAGCGCGGTGGTGCGGTAGGCGGGGAAGAAGTCGGCCATGGGGATGCGGCGCTCCCCCGCTGGGCCAACCGCTACGGCCACCGCCTGCAGCGCCATGAGCAGGGGCGCCAGGTCGCCCACCGGGCTGGCGTTGCAGAGGTTGCCCCCCAGCGTGCCGCGGTTGCGGATCTGGCGCGCTCCGAAGTAGCGCAGCAGCTTTCGCAGGGCGGGCAGCTCGCCGGCCATGAGCTCGTCGAGACGGGTGAGGCTCAGGCCTGCGCCCCAGCTCCAGCCCTCGGGCTCCCGCCGGAAGCCGCGCAGCTCGTGTAGGGCCTCGAGCCCGATGAGCACAGGAAAGTGGTGCTGGCGCTGCGTGACCTCGAGGCCCAGGTCGGTGCCGCCGGCCACCAGGATCGCCCGAGGATGGCGGCTGTGCAGCTGGAACAGCTCGGCCAGGCTTCCCGGCTGCAGGTAGCGTTGACCGGCGGCCTGGTAGTCCAGGCTCATGGCCCCTCTCCGCCAAGCGCGGCGGGCCGACTCGAAGCGGTCATCCGGGCGTGTGCCGGCGACCTGTCGTGCCGCATCACGGATGGGCCTGTAGCCGGTGCAGCGACAGAGGTTGCCCGCCAGCTGCTCGTCCAGCGCGGCGTGGTCGTCGGGGCGCAGATCGTCGCGGTAGCAGGCCTCGAACAGTGACATGACCACGCCCGGTGTGCAGAATCCGCACTGGGAGGCGCGCGTGTGCACCACCGCTGCCTGCACCGGATGGAAGCCATGGGGAGCGGGCTGAGCCTGGCTGCCGACATCCCGCAGGCCTTCGACGGTGACCACCTGCTTGCCGTGCACCATGGGCAAGAACAGCAGGCAGGCGTCGACAGCCCGCCAGACGGCCTCGGCGCCGTCGCGGCCCTCGAGCACCGCGACGGTGCAGGCCCCACAGTCGCCCTCGGCGCAGCCCTCCTTGGTGCCGGGCAGATCGTGGTGCTCGCGCAAGAACTGCAGCAGGGTGGTGGTGGCGGGCAGGCCGCTGACCTCCACCGGGTTGCCATTCAGCTGGAAGTGGATGCTCTCGGCGCTCATGGGAACCGCCTCTGAGTCGGGAGGACACCATGCCATCCTATCGCCGGCCTGGAAGGCCCGCACAGCGCTGCTGTTCGCGGCCTGGGACGGACCCGCTCCGTGTTGAAGGCGCCGCTGGGACCCGGTATGGAGGCTGCAGCCAACCACGAGCCGGAGATCCCCATGGCCACGGCAGGAACCCCTCAAGAACAGCCCGAACGCACCCTGCTCACAGGAGCGTTGGTGCTGGGCCTCGAGCCCCCTGCTGTGGAGCGGGTGGACATTCGCATCGCTGCGGGCAGCGTCCAGGCCGTGGCGCCCGATCTCGCCCCCGAGCCCGGTGAGCGGGTGGTGGATCTGGCCGGCCATTGGATCATGCCCGGTCTGGTCTGCGGTCATCACCACCTCTACTCGGCTCTCGCCAGCGGCATGCCCTTCCTGGCCGAGGCGCCCGTGGACTTCGCCGACATGCTGGCCAAGGTCTGGTGGCGGCTCGACAGGGCCCTGGACCGCGAGAGCGTAGAGGTGTCGGGTCTGGTCGGGGGCGTGCTGGCCCTGCGTGCTGGCTGCACCACCATCATCGACCACCACGCCTCGCCCAGCTTCATCGAGGGCAGCCTGGAGACCATGGACTCCGCCCTCGGCCAGCTGGGGCTGCGGCGGGTGCTCTGCTACGAGGTCACCGACCGCGGCGGCCCGGCGGAGGCCCTGGCCGGGCTGCGGGCGCACGAGAACCTGCTGGCCGCTGGAGCGGACGGCTGGCGCGCGGTCATGGTGGGCGCCCATGCCAACTTCACGGTCTCGGACGACACCCTGCGCGCCTGCGGCGCCATGGCGCACGAGGCGGGTGTGGGAGTGCACATCCACCTGGCCGAGGCGGATGGCGACCGGCGGCTGGTGGGCGAACCGCTGGTAGAGCGCATGGACCGCTGCGGCGCCCTCGTGCCCGGCAGCCTGCTGGCCCACTGCGTACACCTCTCGCCCGATGAGCTGCAGCGCGCCTACGATGCCGGCGCCTGGACCTCCCACCAGGCCCGCTCCAACATGAACAATGGTGTGGGCTACGCCCCGCTGGCCCACTTCGGCGAGAGCTCCTTGCTGGGTACCGACGGCATCGGCGCTGACATGATCGCCGAGCTGCAGGCGGGCTACTTCCGCGCCCAGGAAGGCGCGGTGGGTTGGTTCCCCGACCGTTTCTTGCGGGCGCTGCACGCCGCATCGGTCCTGGCCAGCGACAAGCTCGGGGTCACCCTGGGCCGCATCGAGCCGGGAGCCCAGGCTGACCTGGTGGTGCTCGACCCCGTGCCGGGGCCGCCCCTGCTGGCCGAGAACCTGGCCGGCGGGCTCATCTTCCGCTTCACGTCGGGCATGGTGCGCCACGTCATGGTGGGGGGCCGCTGGCGGCTGTGGGACCGCGACACACCGGGCTTCGACCAGGCGGCTCTCGACCAGCGCGCGCGCCGCTCCGCCATGGCGCTCTGGCGTCGCATGCTCGAGAACGATCGGGGCTAGCCAGCTAGCGCTCGGGTCTGCAGGTACCTTCGTCGGCGCGGCAGACCAGCACGAGATCCTGGCCGCTCACCAGGTCGAGCTCTGCCACGGGCGAGGGCTGCGGCTGGCCGGCGAAGCGGGCCAGCACGCGGTAGTGGCCCGTGGCGAGGGAGCCCGGCGCGTGTGTTCCACCCGCGTCGTCCTGTAGCTGCACTTGCAGCGCGTCGCCGGTCACTCGCACCTGGGCTGACGAGGGGCTGGCCGGTTCCGGTGGGCGTTCCCCCGGGGCCTGCTCGCGGGTGAGCCACACCAACCCTGCCGCCGCAGCGGCCAGCGCGGCGGGCCCGAGCGCCGCTGCCAGCAACCAGGCGCGCGAGTCGGGCACCAGGAACTCGTCCGCGCCGTCGTCTTCGGCGTAGGGGTGCGGAGAAGGCACCAGGGGCTTGCGTTCCCGCGTGTCGGTGGCGGGGGAGCGCCTGACGGCTTTCGCGGCCGTGCTGCGAGTCTTTCCGTGGGGGCTGGGGGGGCGGGGGGCGGACAGGCTGCCCGTGGACGACGGCTCGGCGAGGGAGGACAGTGAGGCCACTCGGTCGGCGGGCAGCGAGCCCAGCGGCGGCGAGCCCTCGGGCGCAGTGGGCAGCGCCGGGAGCGCCTCCTGCAGTGCGGCCTGGAGGGCGGCCACGTGAGGGTAGCGATCCTCGGGCCGGTAGCGGGTGGCCCGGCGCACCACCGAGGCCAGGGCCTCGGGCAGGCTCGCCAGGAGGTTGTCGTCCTCGGCCGCCGCGAACAGGTCGAAGGGGGCTTCCGCCTTGCACAGCGCCCAGATGGTGGCGCCCAGGGAGTACACGTCCGAGCGGGCGTCCACCCGACGGGCGCTCTGGCGCTGCTCGGGCGCCATGTAGGCCCAGGTGCCGAGCACGGTCCCCGTGCGCGTCAGGGTGCGATCCGAGAGCAGATCCTGCACATGGGCGATGCCGAAGTCGGTCACCTTGGCCTCTCCCAGTGAGGTGACCATGATGTTCTGGGGCTTGAGGTCGCGGTGGATCACCCCGGATGCGTGGGCGCAGGATACGGCGTCGAGCACGGGAAGCAAGGCACGGACCGCCATGGCGGGGGGCATGGGACCGTGTACGCGGACCCAGTCCCAGAGCGTGTGCCCGTCCACCAGCTCCATGACCATGAAGAACTCGTCCCCGTCCCGGCAGATGTCGTGCACCGCCACCACGTGGGGGTGGTCCAGGCTCGCCATGGCCCGCGCCTCGGTCTCGAAGCGCGAGCGGGTGTCCGCGCGCCTGGCCACGGCGGGGGCCAGGAGCTTCACCGCGCGGTCCACGCCCAGGCGCGTGTCGCGGGCTCGATAGACCGTGGCCGTGCCGCCTTCGCCCAGGATCTCGAGCAGGATGTAGCGTTCCTGACCGACGCGTGGGGGGCTGTTGAGGGGCATGATGGGGCTTTGTCCGGGGAAGCTGGCGGACCGGCGGCGCCTGGTGGAGCACCTAGCCTACCTCAACATCACTGGACAGGATCTGGGCGGCGCAGGCGGAGGGGGAATACCGGGATGGGACGTCGGTCGCTGACTTGTTAGAAGCGGTGGTCAAGATCGGAGGTAGGAGGATGGGTGAGTTCTCGGAGCTGGTGGGGCCTGACCGACAGCGACGGGTCCGCTTCGCCGCCAGCCTCACCATCGGGCGCCATCCCTCAAACGACCTGCAGCTGGAAGCGCCCGAGATCTCCAGCCGCCACGCGGTGTTGGAGTGGATCGAGGGCGAGTGGAGGCTGCGCGACCTCGGATCCCGCAACGGCACCAGCCTGAATGGGCGGCGCATCAGCGGCTCCAACGGTGTGCACGAGGGAGACGTGCTGCGCTTCGCCGGCGGGGGTGCATGGCGAGTGCGCCGACTGGCCAGCCGGCCGCCGCTGGACCTGTGCGAGGATATCGGGCGCACGGGGGGCACCGGCCTGGCGCTGCCTGCCAACCTGACACTCACGCTGCGGGCGTCGGGCCCCGAGCGCGGCCTCATCCTGGTTCGCTGGGACACGGAACAGCGCGAGCTCATGGCCGGCTACCCGTTCCTGCTGCTCCTCTTGCTGGCGCGGCGGCCGGGTGCATGGCTCCAGGATGACCAGCTGCGCAGCGAGCTCTGGGGGCGGCGAGCTGCCTGGATGAGCCGTTCGGCGCTGCACACCCTCATCCATCACACGCGCCGGATCTTCAACGACTGGCAGCTCGACGGCCGCGTGGTGCAGAAGGACCAGGGGCGCACCCGGCTGTGCCTGCTGCCTGAGAAGGTCAGCTGCGAACCCTGGTCTGCACCTCACGAGGAATAGACAGCCGCCTGCGTGGAATTTGTACGCATTGTGTAAGCATGCCGGCTGCGCTGTACGGCTATCGTGCTGCCTGTCGCCGGTGCCCACGTGCTGGCATCCTTTGAAGCTGTGGGGTGGTGGTGGACGCTCACAGGGCCGGGACAGCCGAGAGGGGGGGCCCGCTACCCCTTTTCAGCCCACACCTGCGCCAGGTTCACGCAGGTCTCGGTCGCCTTGACCATGGCCCGCACGGCCACCCACTCGAACTTCGAGTGGAAGTTGACGCCACCAGCGAAGATGTTGGGGGTGGGCAGGCCGATGGCCGAGAGGCGGGCGCCGTCGGTGCCGCCGCGGATTGACAGCAGGCGGGCCTCGATGCCGGTCATGTTCACGGCTTCCATGGCGAACGGGATGGCTCGAGGCTCCTTGTCCAGGTGGTAGATCATGTTGCGGTACTGTTCCTTGATCTCCACTTCGATCTTGCAGCCGGCGAACTCGCGCTGCAGGCTCTCGGCCAGCAGGCTGAGGTAGGCCTCCAGGCGGTGCAGACCCTCCACCGTGAAGTCGCGCACGATGTAGATGATGGTGGCATCGGAGGTGTTGGCCGCCAGTTGCACGGGGTGCAGGTAGCCCTCGCGGCCCTCGGTCCACTCGGGCGACAGGCCCATGGGGATGCTCTCGATGAAGCGGGCCGCGATGCGCGCGGCGTTGATCATCTTGTTCTTGGCGTAGCCGGGGTGCACGTCTCGGCCGGTGATGCGCACTGTTGCGCCATCGGCGGAGAAGGTCTCGTTCTCCACCTCCCCCATGGTGCTGCCGTCGAAGGTGTAGGCCACCTGGGCGCCGAAGGCCTGGATGTCGAAGTGCTCGGTGCCCATGCCCACCTCTTCGTCGGGGGTGAAGCCCAGGCGAATGGGGGGGCGGGGCAGCTCGGGGTGCTCCATGAGGTAGGCGACGCCTTCGAGAATTTCGGCCAGCCCGGCCTTGTCGTCGGCCCCCAGCAGGGTGGTGCCGCTGGCGGTGATGATCTCTTCGCCGATGAACTTCTGCAGCTCGGGGTTCTCGTCGACGCGGATGACCACCGCGGGATCATCCGGCAGGCTGATGTCGCCGCCCTGGTAGAGGTGCACCAGGGGCTTGACGTCCTTGCCGCTGACGCCAGGGTAGGTGTCGTAGTGGGCCAGCAGCCCCACCACCGGCTTGTCTTCGTAGCCGGGCGTGGCGGGGAGCTGGGCGGTGACGTAGCCGTGCTTGTCGAGCTGGACATTGCTCAGGCCCATGTCCACGAGATCGTCGCGCAGGATGGCCGCCAGCTCCAGCTGCTGCGGCGTGCTGGGGTAGCGATCCTCGACGCCGTCGGCGGACTGGGACCAGATCTGCGCGTACTTGAAGAAGCGGCTCTTGAGGCGCTCTACGTTGATGTCCATCTCGAAGCTCCGGGCTCTCGTGGGGCAGCCCCACTAACACGGTGCTCAGCGCGCGAGCCCTCGGATCGGCGCTGTCTCCCGGTGGCATCCGGGGACCCTGGTCGGCGGAGTGGGGGTGAGTGGCAGCCCTGGTCCGCGAAGTGCGCCTGGATGGCGCGTTCGAGGCGGTTCTGATGCTCGGCGAACGCTCTGACTCTCGAAAACCGACGTTGGTTGGTAGACGGCTCGGCCCTTTTCGAGGTGGGGCACCGCAATTGTGCCATTGGGTTGGACTTCCCTGACCAGGGCTGCCCTTCGGGGCGGCTTCCCTGACCAGGTGGGCTCATGACCGGCATCAGTCGGAGTCACGGCGCCATTGGCGCTGGCGTGAGCGGCGTCTACGGGCGGATTCTTCCAGCAGTCGGTAGGCGCCGCGTCGCTCTCGCCAGGATCGGTACGCCCGCCATGCCTGGCTGTGCTGCAGGGATTGGTGGTGCAACCCCTGGAGCCGCCTGTCCCCCAGTGCCCGTTCCACGAGGGCGATCCGTCCATCCACTCCATCAGGAGTTCTCGAGACGGTTCGCGGGGAGACCCGCAGCTCAGCTGCGACTCGGTGCCTCGGCAGCGAGGTGAGGGCCTTGACACTCTGGATGAGCAGTGTTCGCTGCGAGCTGCGCTTCTGGAGGCTGGTGAGCGGAGTCCGGGTCAGAGCCGAGACGGCCTGCTCCGTTTCCCAGATGGTCGGCTCCCGCAGGCCCGCCAGCCCGTGGGGCAGCTGGGATCCCTCCACCCTCACAGAGGGATCGCCGGAGACATAGGCGTGGAAGGCGGCGGGGTCGCGGTCCGGTGCCACCGCGGGCGGGATGGCCAGCCCTACGAAGTCCACGTGGGTGCTCAGAGGCCAGGCCAGCGGATCGGATACCAGCCGGTCCCGGCAGGGATTCAGGTGGATGTAGCGCAGGGTGCGACGGTAGTGCTTCCAGCCGGAGATGCGCTCCGGGGGCGCCGCGGGCAGCCAGACCGGGGCTCCCTGTTCCCCTCGCCGGTGATTCCGCCAGCGCGCGTAGCCGCGCAGCAGCTGCAGCCACTGTTCCCGGTCCACGGCCCGCACCACCACGTGCAGGTGATCGGGCATGACCACGGCGGCGCGCAGTCCGTCCAGCTCCAGGACCCGGCGCCAGAGCTCCAGGCCCTCGATCCAGTCGTGGAACAGCCAGCGGGCGGTGGCGGCGTGGGCGACGAGGTGGAACATGGCGCCAGCTGTTGCAAGGGCCGTGCCGCTCGCAAGCGCCCGTGCGCTGCGCTGCGGGCTGGAGCGGCATGTCCGCGATACCGAAGTGGCAATGCAGATAGACGGGATCCGGCGCGATATCGCCTTCCGCGTCGAAGAGCGTCGAAGAGCGTCGAAGAGCGTCGAACTTCGACACCTGCGTTCGTCACTTCGACGATATCTAGAAACTCAGCGTGAGCTTGTTGCTGATCTCGGTGTCGGTGGGCAGCAGGGGGGGCTCGCCTTCGATGAGCAGAGCCGGGTCGCTGTCGTGCCGCAGCTTGAAGACGATGCCCAGCGAGAGGTGCTCCGTGATGGACGCGGAGATCTCGGACTCGTTCAGCACGCGGAAGTCGGTGAAGTCGGTGAGCCGCGGCTGGATGTAGGCGGTGGTGCTCAGGGTGAGAGGGTCCATGGGCTGCCAGGCGAAGGACAGGTAGCTTGTCCAGCGATGGGCCAGCGTGTTGGGATCTTCCGCCACCAGATCAGGGTTCTGGCGCTCGAATTCCAGCATGTAGCCGGTGCCCGCTGCCAAGGAGAGCTGCTCGCTGGCAGCCAGCGGCACCCGGGGCCCGGCGCCTCCCAGGGCGCGCTGGTCCAGGCGCAGGAACTCGTCGTACTCCACCTGGGAGAAGACCTCCCAGGAGAGCCGGCCGGAGAGCTCGCGGTTGTAGCGCAGGGCGGCCAGCAGCTTGTTGGCGTAGCGGGCGTCCTCTTCCAGCAGCGTGCCCCCCGGGTCCTCCAGGCGGTCGTCGCCGGTGCGCTTGGCGGCGTACTTGCCGGAGACCACCAGCAGCGCGAGGTTCTTTCCTCTGCGCGCGCCGAGCGTACCGGACAGGCCTGTCTCGAGGTAGCTCACGTTGCCGGTCTTGGCGGCGACGCTCAGGGCCAGCGAGCCCAGGGCGCCGTCGCCCTCCAGGGCCAGGCGGTACTTCTCGATGTTCACGGTGGCCTCTGCCGGGCGCGGGACCAGCGACAGGGCGAGGACGAGCAGCGGGGCGAGTGTGCGCATGGTCCCCTGCTAGCCGGTACGCCGCGGAATGCAATCCCGTGGGTGATGAGCTGCGACATCTGGTAGGATTCGACGGTCTCGTGAGGTGCGCAGGGTGGCAATCCAAGCCGATCGCAGTGCGGGGTCCGGTGAGGGGCCCCAGGTCTCGCTGGGGGTTCCCTGGTCGTCCATCCGCTTCCAGATCAGCCTGCTGCTGCTGCTGTCGGCCCTCAACGGCATGGTCATCGCCGCCTACGTGGTGGCCCTGGCGGCCACCCTCTCGGCGTCGCCGGTGCCCGAGGGGGAGCAAGCCGCCGCCGCTGCCCTGTCCTCGCTCACGCCTCTGCACCACGAGCTGGTGGATGGCGAGGCGGAGGTGGACGATCTCTCACCCCTGCTGCTGGACCTGGGCGAGCAGCTGTTCGCCCTCGAGGACGAGGGTCAGGACGCGCTGGTGGCCATGGCGGCCTACCGCGATGAGCTCGACCGCGCTGTGCTCACCGGCGACTTCGGCGAGGCGGCGGCGGGGACCCGTCTCAACCAGCGCTACCACCAGCTGGTGGGCGCCGTCCAGATGCTCGGAGACGGCGACGAAGCCCCCAGCCTCGAGCAGCGCGCGCGCACCCTCCTGCTGGCCCTGTTCGGCTGGCTGGTGTTGGGCGCCGGGATCACCGTGGCGGCCTCCTTCCGCCTGCGCAGGGTCCTCTCGGTGCCGCTGTCCGGGCTGTCGCAGGCGGCCATGGCTGTGGCCGATGGCGACCTCGACCATTCCATCCCGGTGACCACTGAGTCGCAGGAGTTCCAGCAACTGGGTGCGGCCCTGGAGACCATGCGCAGGGGCCTGGTGCGCACCATCGCCGAGCTCGACGAGCAGAACGCCGTTTCCGAGGCCATGCTGGCCACCCTGAGCGACGGCGTGCTGCTGCTGGACCGCTCGCGGCGCGTGCTGGAGTTCAACCCCGCCGCGGCGCGCGTCCTCCAGGGCGTGGCCCCCCCCGAGCTGGCTCGGACGCGCAACCTGCCTGTGTCCGAGCTGCTGCCGGGTCTGGACCGCGAGCTCTTCGCGGGTCGCCAGGGCGACCCGGTGCAGCTCAAGTACACCGGACCGGGGGGCACCCATACCCACCTGGAGGTCTCCCTGCGCCCGCTGGCCAGGGAGAGCAAGGAGCCGGGCTCCGGCTTCGTCATGGTGGTGCGCGACGTGACCCGTGCCGTCGAGGTCGAGAACCTCAAGCGCGGCTTCCTGTCCGTGGTCACCCACGAGCTCAAGACTCCCCTCACCGTCATCGAGGGCTACGTGCGGCTGCTGCAGATGGGTAAGGGTGGAGACCTGAGCCCCAAGCAGGCGCAGATGCTCCAGAAGGTCAGGAGTCAAGCCGAGATCCTCAAGATGATGGTGCAGGATCTGTTGGACGCCACGCGCATCGAAGGGGGCCACCTTACTCTGGATCTGGGCCAGGTGGTGGCCAGCCGCGTGGTGGTGGACACCGCGGAGTCCTTGAGACCCGAGGCCATCTCCAAGCGGCTCAAGCTGCTGCTGGTGGACGATGCGCCCTCCGGCGTGGTGATCCACGCCGATGAGTTCCGTTTTCGGCAGGTGCTGGGAAACCTGCTGCGCAATGCCTTCAAGTTCACCGAGCCGGGTGGCACCATCACCGTGACCACCCGGCTGGGCGAGGAACGGCTGATCGTGGCGGTTCGTGACACGGGGCGCGGCATCCCACCGGCCGCCATCCCCAAGCTCTTCGAGAAATTCTACCAGGTAGAGGCAGCCGATACGCGCAAGGCCGGCGGCGCGGGGCTGGGTCTGTACATCTGTGAGCAGCTCACCCGTGCCATGGGCGGCACCATCCAGGTGCAGTCGATGGTAGACGAGGGCAGCTGCTTCACCTTGAGTTTTCCCCTCCTTCCGCCCGCCGATGCGGGGCCGGGTGAGGCGCCACAGGAGCCCGAGGAATGATCTCACGCAAGCGAATCGGCGAGATTCTCGTGGAGCGTGGCCTGCTGGACAGCAGGCTGCACGAGGCGCTGGAGCTGCAGCGGCTCATGCCGGGTACCAGGCTCGGCGTGGCCCTGGTGCGCATCGGGGCGGTCACCGAAGAGGACGTGGCGGAGGCCCTCGCTGCCCAGCTGAGCCTCGACTTCGTGGACCTGCGCCGGGCGCGGGTGGATCCGCGCGTGGTCTGGATGCTGGACCGCCGCACGGCGGAGCAGCGCGGCGCCCTGCCCTTCGAGCGGACCAGGAGCGGCGCCATCCGTGTGGCCACCTCCGATCCCCGCGACACCGAGGGACTCAGGGAGCTGGAGTTCCTGCTCAAGAACGCGGTGGAGCCCGTGGTGGCGACACCAGCCCAGGTGCGCCTGGCCATCGAGCGCCACTACGGCCTGGAGTCCGTGGCGGGCCGCATGCTCAAGGACGTGGACCCGACGGTCCGCCGCATGACCATCTCGCCCACCTGCCTGGAGCTGGACACCAAGGCCATCCAGGAGCATCTCCGGGCGGGCAAGTCCCACCTGTACGTGGAGCTGGTGAACCTGCTGCTGATCAACGCCATCGAGCGCAGGGCCTCCGACATCCACCTCGAGCCCCAGCACGACAGCGTCCGCGTGCGCCTGCGCATCGACGGCATGCTGCGCGAAGTGCTGCGCCTGCCCTCGTGGACTCAGAGCCCGCTGGTAGGGCGCATCAAGGTGCTCGGGCAGATGAACGTGGCCGAGCGACGGCGGCCCCAGGACGGCAAGGCCAGCGTGCGTCTGGGCAGCCGGAACATGGACCTGCGCATCGCCACCATGCCCAGCCAGTACGGCGAGAACTTGGTGATCCGCCTGCTCGACCCTGCCATCCTGCACCTCGACTTCGGTGAGCTGGGCTGGAGCCCCGATCTGCTGCGCAGCTGGTATCGGCTGCTCACCGCACCCCGCGGCACCCTGCTGGTGGTGGGCCCCACGGGTTCCGGCAAGTCCACCACCCTCTACGCCTCCATCCAGCGCCTCAACACCGAGGGCACCTCCATCGTCACCATCGAGGATCCCATCGAGTACTCGCTGCCCGGCGCCACCCAGGTGCAGGTCAACGAGAAGGCCGGGGTCACCTTCGCCACCAGCATCCGCTCCCTGCTGCGCCAGGATCCCAACGTGGTGGTCATCGGCGAGATCCGCGACTCCGAGACGGCCCACGCCGCCGTGGACGCCGCCACCACCGGTCACCTCGTCCTGTCCACCCTGCACACCGACAACGCGGTGGCCGCGCTCACGCGCCTGCTGGATCTCGAGGTGCCGCGCTACCTGCTGGGCACGGCCCTGTCGGGCGTCGTCTCCCAGCGCCTGGTGCGCAAGGTCTGCCCGGACTGCGCCATCCCCGCGCCGTTGGCCCACGAGGACTGGGCCCGCCTCGGCCTGCCCTCCGCCGACCTGGGGCCGCGGGCGCGGCGGGTGGGCCCCGGCTGCCCGCGCTGCCAGTACCTGGGCTACTCCGGGCGCATCGGTGTCTACGAGCTGCTGTCCTTCAGCGCCGGCATCTCCAAGAAGATCCAGGATGGCTGCTCCGAGAGCGAGCTGTGGGAGGCGGCGCTGGAGGAAGGGCTCACCACCCTGCTGCAGGACGCCATCAGCAAGGTCATGGCCGGCACCACCACCCTCGAAGAGGTGGCTCGCGTGGTGTCCATCAGCGACTACCCCAGGGAGGTGCTGCAGTCGGCGCTGGCCAACCTGGGGCTGAAGAGCCCCGTGGCTCCTGCCCAGGTGGCCGACACCGTGGTGGAGCTGCCCGCCGGCGCGCTGGAGGACATCCCGGCCGAAGACGTGGAGGAGATCTCCGCGGCCCTGCTGCGGGCCGCCGCTCCCCCCACGGGTGTCCGCGAGGGCCGGCCCACCGTGCTGGTGGTGGACGATGCCCAGGAGATCCTGCTGCTGGTGGGCATGGCTCTGGAGGACGACTACGACGTGCACACCGCCAGCGACGGCATCGAGGCCCTGGCGTTGGTGGACCAGGTGCATCCCGATCTGCTCGTGCTGGACGTGATGATGCCGCGCATGTCTGGCTACGAGGTCTGCGGGGTGCTCAAAGAGAAGCCCGAGACCCGCGACATCCCGGTGCTCATGCTCAGCGCCCGCGGTGAGAAGGCCCACGTCAAGAAGGGCTTCTACGCCGGGGCCGACGACTACCTGCCCAAGCCCTTCGATCCCGAAGAGCTGCTGCTGCGCACCCGCGCCCTGCTGCGCCGGAGCGGCTGGAACTTCTGAGAGCAGGCGGCCAGCTCTGGCGCCTGTCGAGGGCTACTGCGCGGGGCTCAGGCTGTCGCAGTCAAAGCCGAAGAGCACGCCGGCCTTGGCCTGCCACCTGGAGCCGTCGGCGACGCCCTGCCACCGGGCCTGGGAGTAGTCGCAGTCGTGGCTGTCGCCTTCGTCGTCCTGGTAGGTGACCACGTAGCTCTCTCTTCGAGCGCCCTCGCGCTCGCTGCCCCTCGAGCTGCCGCTGTTGAGGCTGCCCACCGAAGGCCAGGTGGGGGCTGGGTCCAGCCCGGTGCCGGCCGCGTCCACGCTGCGGGCGGTGGCCCACCTGTCGATCTTGTAGGAGCACTTGTCGGCGTAGACGGGTTCGTCCCGGTACTTGGGCTTGCACTCCTCGACCTTCTTGAAGGTGCCGTCACCCTGGTCCACGTTCTTGGTGGTGCAGGTCTCGCCGTCGGGCACCTGCTTCGTCTCCTTGACCTCGCTCGTGCGGCTCACCTCGTAGGCCGCCGAGGGCATGGCGCTGCACCACTCGGACTCGCGCACCGCGTCGTAGCGCTCGATCTCGATGCTGCGCGTCCACTGGTGGCCGGTGACCGTCAGATCCACCGGCTTCTTCCACAGGAAGCCCACGGCCACCACGATGGCGGCGATGATGCCGATCAGCAGCAGGCCCCCGCAGCCGAAGAGGGCGCAGCCCTTGCTCTTTTTCTTCGGGGGTTCGGGGGGGGCCTCGGCGCTCTTGCGATCCACCTCGCGGGCGTCGCTCTCTCGGGGGGCCCCGCAGGAGCCGCAGAAGGACGCCGCCGCCGAGTTCGGCGTGTCGCAGCCCGGGCACTGCCAGTCCACGCCGTGGAACACGTGGTCCTTGACCGCGATCTCCTGACCCTCGGGTGGGAAGTAGCGCTCCGCGGCGGCCTGGGGGGCGCTGCAATTAGGGCAGTAGCGGTGGTCGGTCCCCAGCAGCTTCTCGGTGCCGCAGGAGGAGCAGTTCCAGAGCATCTGGAAGGTGCCGACGTCGCGGGTGCTCATGGTGACTCCAGGGCTCGGTCGTGGCGGGTGATCCTACCAGACCGTCCCCGGCCGCTACCAGCGCCCGCTGACGGCTACCTGGACGCCCTCGCGGCTGAAGTCGGTGGTGGCCCACAGCGCGCCGCCCAGGCCCAGCATCAGGCCGCCACCCACGCCGGCCGCCAGGGCCTGGAGCCGCGCCGGCCGCACCTCGTCGTCCCAGATCTCGTTGGCGGCCTGGTTGTTCGGAACCCGCAGGTAGCGATCGTAGGCTTCTTCGCCCACCAGGTAGCGCTGGTAGGCCAGGGCGCCCAGGGCCAGCCCGGCCAGGGTGGTGCCCAGGTCGAGCACGACCCGCCCGGCGATGGGCTTCGGCTCGGTAGGCTCGGTGGGGACCGGCTGGGAGGCCACGTAGTTGGTGCTGCTGCCGCGCGGCTCGAGGGTGACGTCCACCCGGTTGATGTGCTCGGGGAGCACGTCGACGGTGGTCTCGCTGGTGACGTAGCCGTCGGCCTTGACCTGCAGGGTGTGGCCACCGGCGGGCACGTCTTCGAGGGTGATGGGCCCGTCGGAGACGCGCTCGCCGTCGAGCGCTACGCGAGCCTGGAGGGGCTCGGTGGAGATCACCAGCGTGCCGAAGAACAGCTGCTCCAGCTCCACCGTGAGGGTGGTGGTGGCGAAGGGCTCCACCTGCAGCACCTGCTCATGGGGGGTGTAGCCGGCCGTCACCACCACCAGGTGGTGCTCGCCGCAGGCCACCGGCTCGATCACCGCCAGCTGCGCGTCGCGAACCAGCTCGCCGTCCAGCTTGACGGTGACCTGGTCGAGGGGGGGCTGCACGGTCAGGGACACCGAGCCCGGCGCCTGGTTCGGGTCCAGCTCTGCGCGGGCGATCTGGTCGGCCCGCACCTGCACCGTGGCGGATGCGCCCAGACAGCCCGAGCGCACCTGCACCAGGTGCTCGCCCGCAGGCACACCGCTGAGCTTGACCGGGGTGACTTGCCCGGTGTCGCGTCCGTCCAGCAGCACGGACAGGCCGCTTTTTCCGGACGTCGACACGTAGATCTCGCCCGCGCCCTCGTGGACCACCCACTCCTGGGCCTGCGCCAGGGTGGGGGCGATCGCCAGGATCGCGAGGAGGCCGCCGCTGCGGATGGGATGGATGCTGGCCATGGTCCCTCCTCGACGCCCCAGACAGCCCAAGGCGCTGTGGACGGATGATAGCACGTGGTAGCCGATCGTCGGAAGCCGGCGTTCCAGGTTGAGCATCGTAATGACGCGCGGTATACTTCCCGACGAACGCGTGCAACTGGAGGGAGAATGCACTCGCGCGCCATCCTGCTGGGAGTCTCACTGCTCGTCGCCTGCGGCGACAAGGACGATCGCGACACGGCGGCCCTGGTGGACGCCGACAGCGACGGTTTCGTGGTCGCCGATGACTGCGACGACGGCGACGCGGCCATCAACCCCGACGCCGAAGAGGTCTGTGACAACGTCGACAACGACTGCGACGGTCTCGTCGACGGCAAGGACGACAGCCTGGTGGACGGCCGCCTGTGGTACGTGGACGGCGACAGCGACGGCTACGGCTCGGACGCCGAGACCACGGTGCAGTGCCACGAGCCCGAGGGCTTCACCGACAACGACGAGGACTGCGACGACGCCGACCCCGACATCAACCCCGACACCGTCTGGTACGCCGACGACGACGGCGACGGGTTCGGCGACGCTGACAGCACCAACATCGGCTGCGAGCAGCCCAGCGGCTATGTGCCCGACGACACCGACTGCGACGACGACGATGTCGATGTCAACCCCGACGGTGTCGAGATCTGTGACGACATCGACAACGACTGCGACGGCCTGTACGACGGGCAGGATCCTTCCCTGGACGAGCCCGTCACCTGGTACGAGGATCTGGACGGCGACGGCTACGGCCCCTCCAGCACGGCCACGGAGCAGTGCACCCAGCCGGGCGAGAACTGGGTGAACGAGGGCAGCGACTGCGACGACGACGACGCCTCCATCCACCCCGGCGCCGCCGAGGTGTGCAACAGCCTGGACGACGACTGCGACGGGCTGGCCGACGGCCAGGACGACGACGTGGTGGGGGCCAGCACCTGGTACCGCGACGACGACGGCGACGGCTACGGCGATCCCGACGACACCGACGAGGGCTGCAACATGCCGCCGGGCTTCGCCGACAACGGCGACGACTGCGACGACGAAGAGGCCGACTCCAACCCCGGCGAGGTGGAGATCTGCGACGAGCTGGACAACGACTGTGACGGCACGGTGGACGGCGTGGACGACGACGGCGACGGCTACGAGCACGAGGACTGCGGTGGCGGCGACTGCGACGACAGCGACGCCGACGTGAACCCCGGCGCCGACGAGGTCTGCAACAGCATCGACGACGACTGCGACGGCCTGCTGGATGGCCACGACGACTCCGTCACCGACGCCAGCACCTGGTACCTGGACGCCGACAGCGACAGCTACGGCAGCCCCGACGACACCGATGTGGGCTGCAACATGCCCCCCGGCTACGCCGACAACGGCGATGACTGCGACGATGATGACGCCGCGATCAACCCCGACGCCAGCGAGATCTGCGACGAGATCGACAACGACTGCGACGAGCTGGTGGACGCCGACGACGATCCCGTGGAGGGTGGCACCTGGTACCTGGACAGCGACGGCGACGGCTACGGCGACGCCGACGAGGAGCTCATCTCCTGCGAGGACGACGAGTCGGGCTACGTGACCGATGGCACCGACTGCGATGACGCCGACGAGGCCACCCATCCGGACGCCGACGAGCTGCTCGACGGCGTGGACAACGACTGCGACGAGGTGGTGGACAACATCATGCTGGGTGGTGCCAGCGGCCTGTTCATGGGCGAGCGCTCCTCTGATTCGGCGGGCTGCGCCATCGCCGGCGCGGGCGACCTCGACGCCGATGGCCACGCCGACATCATCATCGGGGCCTGGGGCGAAGACTCGGGCGGTACCCAGGCTGGCGCGGCCTACATCATCATGGGTCCCACCAGCGGCTCGGTGGACCTGTCGCTGGCCGACGCCAAGTTCATCGGCGAGGACGGCTCCGACTTCGCAGGCTACGCCGTGGCCGGTGACGGTGACGTGGACGGCGACGGCCTGTCCGATCTCGTGGTGGGTGCCTACGGCGACGACGACGGTGGCAGCCTGGCCGGCTCGGTGTACGTGGTGCTGGGCTCCGACGTGGGCGGCTCCTCCGATCTGTCGGGCGCCTTCGCCGTGTACACGGGCGAGACCACCTCAGACCAGGCCGGTTCGGCGGTGGACTGGGCCGGAGACGTGGACGACGACGGCGTGTCCGACCTGCTCATCGGCGCCTGGGGCGAGGACTCGGGTGGCTCCCAGGCTGGCGCGGCCTACCTGGTGTACGGGCCAGAATCGGGCACCACCGACCTGTCGCTGGCCGACAAGATCATCGGCGAAGCCTCGGGCGACTACGCCGGCTTCGCCCTGTCCCGCGCGGGCGATCTGGACGGTGACGGCTTCGACGACATCCTGGTGGGCGCCTACGGCGAAGACGCAGGCGGTGCCGAGGCGGGCGCTGTGTACGTGCTCCAGGGCCCCGTCAGCGGTCCGGTGGACCTGTCGCTGGCCGATGCCAAGCTCATCGGTGAGCTCGACGGTGACAACGCGGGCTACTCGGTCGCGGGGGCGGGTGACGTGAACGGCGACGGCACCTCCGACATCGTGGTGGGCGCGCCGGGCTCCGACGCCAACGGCTCAGATTCGGGCACCTCCTACTTGTTGCACGGCCCCATCACCGCCTCCGCGATCCTCTCCTCCGCCATCGCCGAGATCATGGGCGACGCCGCCGGAGACCAGGCGGGCACCGCCGTCAGCTGCGGTGGCGACGTGAACGGCGATGGCCAGGAAGACATGCTGGTGGGTGCGCCGGATGACGACAGCGCCGCCAGCAACGCTGGCGCCGCCTACCTGGCCTTCGGGCCCGTCACCGGCACGCTGGCGGCCAGCTCTGCCGATGTGGCGCTGTACGGAGAGACCGCGGGGGACTATGCCGGCGTCTCGGTGGCCCTGCCCGGCGACGCCTCCGGCGACGGCTACGGCGACCTGCTGGTGGGCGCCACGGGCAATGACTCCGGCGGCAGCGACGCCGGCACCATCTACCTGGTGTTCGGCACGGCCCTGTAGCGCGATCACCGCGGCCGCCCCTGGCGGGGTAGCGCTCGGAAAGCTGCTCCAGAGCAGGGACGCTGTCCGGGCCTGGGGCTAGGCTGGCGCCATGATCGCCGACCCGCCCACCAGCCCGCCCTCTCCGGAAGACGACTGCGATCGTCTCGAGGAGCTGTTGGATCTGCTGCCCAGCGGCGTCTTCTTCATCGACGCCCGGTGCCGCATCACGCGCTGGAACAACAAGATGGAAGAGATCACCGGCTTTGGTGCCGACGAAGTGCTGGGGCAGCACTGCTCGGTGATGGAGGGGGATCGCTGCTTCGCGGACTTCTCGGGGGCGATCGGTGACGAGAGCGGTGACTGCACCCTGTTCAAGGCCTGCAGCCTGCAGGGACGGCGCTGTCGGATCCGGCGCAAGGACGGCAGCTGGCTCAATGTCATCAAGAACGCCCAGCTGTTCTACGACGAGCGCGGCGAGGTGACGGGGGGGGCGGAGACGGTCACGGATCTCACCGAGCTGCTCGGGCTGGAAGAGGAGCTGGCGAAGCTGCGACGGCGCCGGCGGCAGGAGGGGGTGGGCCCGCCGGGCTTCCACGGCTACGTCGGGCGGCATCCCAGCATGCAGCGGCTCTACGATCTGCTGGCCACCGCCGGCCCCTCCGACAGCGCGGTGCTCATCCAGGGGGAGACCGGCTCGGGCAAGGGCATCGCCGCCCAGGCCATCCACGAGATGAGCCCGCGCCGCAAGCGGCCCTTCGTGCGGGTCAGCTGCACCGCGCTGTCCGAGAGCCTGCTGGAGAGCGAGCTGTTCGGGCATGTGCGCGGAGCGTTCACCGGCGCCGTGGCGGGGCGCGCCGGGCGCTTCGAGGCTGCCGACGGCGGCACGCTCTTCCTGGACGAGATCGGCGACGTGTCGCCCCGCGTGCAGACCAAGCTGCTGCGGGTGCTGGAGGAGCTGGAGTTCGAGCGGGTGGGCAGCAACAGGCCCATCCAGGTGGACATTCGAGTCGTGGCGGCTACCCACCGGGATCTGCGGGCCATGTGCGATGAGGGCAGCTTCCGCCCCGACCTCTACTACCGGCTGGCGGTCTTCCCCATCCGCATCCCCCCTCTGCGGGAGCGTCGTGAAGACATCCCGCTGCTCGCCTCCCACTTCCTGCGGCGCATCCGTGGGAGCGGCTCCAGCGCGGAGGTCGGCATCGAGCCCGAGGCCCTTGAGCTGCTGCTGCGGTACTCCTGGCCCGGCAACGTGCGCGAGCTGCTGCACGCCCTGGAGTATGGCGCCATCCTCAGCGGGGACGGCCCCATCGGCTGGACCAGCCTGCCTCCGGCCATCCAGGCCGCTGCTGCGCGGCGTGAACGCGCCGCCATGCCCGCAGCTCCAGCGGCACCTCCAAGCCCTGCTCGGCGGCACCTCAGGCCTTCGCGGGAGGAGGTGCTGGTGGCCCTGGAGGCCTGCGGGGGGCGACGAACCGCCTCGGCCGAGCGTCTGGGTGTGAGTCGGATGACCCTGTGGAAGTGGATGCGCGAGCTGGACATCGCCTGGCCCCCGATAGCTTGACGTAAACGTAAACGTAAACGTAAACCTCGCGCTTTACGTTTACGTTTGCGCAGGCCAGGGGGCATGGGGACAGGGATCCGCCTGGCAGGGGCGTCTTGAAGCGTCGGGACCGGGTGGATCGGGCTGGCACGGCCCTTGCTCGTGATGGCCTCCACTCCACCCCGGCCCACCGGGGCTTCGAGGAATCCACCATGAAGGCCACCCTGCTCTGTGCGGCCGTGATCCTGGCCATGGGCTGCCAGCACGAGGTCCAGGACAGCTGTGACACCAGCCATGTCGAGTCCGACGTCGACACCGACAGCGACGCCGACAGCGACGCCGACAGCGACGCCGACAGCGACGCCGACACCGACATCGAGCCCGCCCTGCTCGACTGCGTGGACTGCCACGCCAGCGAGGAAGCGCTGCTCGAGACCGTGGATCCCGACACCGGCGCGCCCGAGGAGGCCAGCTCCGGCGAGGGTTGAGGTGGCGACGTGCCCGCGCTGGAGGCGTGGGAGAAGGTCTTCGTAGAGCACGATGAGTTCGCCCTCACCGACCACGGCGAGCTGGGCTGCGTGGCCTGCCACGGGGGTGTGGAGCCCGTCGCGGACAAGCACGCCGCCCACGAGGGACTGGTGGTGGATCCCAGCGAGGGGGCCAGCTCGGCCTGCCTGGAATGCCACGCCGACACGGTGCAGGTCTTCCAGTCGTCCATGCACGCCACCCTGGCCGGGGAGCGCACCATGATCGAGGCGCGCGCCGGCTACGCCATGGAGGACGATCCGGCTCTGCTGGCGGGCTTCGAAGGCTCCTGCGCTGGCTGCCACGCTTCCTGCGGCGCCTGCCACGTGAGCCGGCCCGACCCGGTAGGCGGTGGGCTGGTGGAGGGCCACCTGTTCGACGCCACGCCGGACATGATCAACCAGTGCACCGCCTGCCACGGCAGCCGCATCGGCGATGAGTACCGCGGCACCCACCGTGAGGAGATCCCCGGCTACCTGGGTGACACCCACTACCTGGCGGGCAACCGCTGCGAGTTCTGCCACGGGGCCGAGGAGATCCACGGTGCCAGCGCGGAGCACCGCTACGCGGTGGAGCAGCTGCCGCGCTGCCAGGACTGCCACGAGGACATCGAGGAGGCCAACGCCTGGCACGAGCAGCACCTGGGTGCGCTGAGCTGCCAGGTCTGCCATGCGCAGGACTACAAGAGCTGCGCCAGCTGCCACGTACCGGAGGGGCTGGACGACCCCTCCTGGCTGGGCTTCAAGATCGGCCGCAACCCGCTGCCCGAGCTGCGCGACGAGACCTTCACCACCCTGCGCCACATCCCCATCGCGAGGGACAGCTACGCGGGCTGGGGGGGCCAGCAGCAGCTGGCCCTGTTCGATCAGCTGCCCACCTGGAAGACCACCTCGCCCCACAACATCCAGCGCTGGACCCCGCGCACCGAGTCCGACGACGGCAGCTGCTGGCGCGCCTGCCACGAGAGCCCGGCCACCACCGAGGGCTGGTTCCTGCGTCGAGTGGACCTGGACGCCATGCCCGACGAGGCGGCGGCCAACGAGCCTTTCATCGTGCCGGACGAGCTCCCCACCCTGTGGGAGAGCGCAGCGGCCCGCCCCCCTTCCCCCCCGGCTCCTTGAGCCGATCAACAGAGACGAGAGGACACCATGAAGCGCACTTTCATGCTCTTCGCCCTGCTCGGCGTCGCCCTGACCCTGGGCTGCGGCGAGGACAAGGACAGCGCCGCCCCTGAGGGCGACACCGACACCGACACCGACACCGACACCGACACCGACACCGACACCGACACCGATGTCCAGACGGAGTTCGAGGTCCTGAGCGCCCACATGGCGGACAACGACCTGGATCTCCCGGCGCTGCTGGACGCCTGGATCGTGGGTGCCCAGGACCTGATCGATGCCGGGGTGGAGAGCTACTTCATCATGGATATCCGCACCGCCGACAAGTACGTGGAGGGGGTGGTGGACTTCGAGGAGGGCCACATCCCAGGAGCGCACTCGGTGGCCCTGGCCGACGTGGTCAGCTACGAAGCCGCCAACAACACCGACGGCCTGCCCGTGGTGGTCTACTGCTACACGGGGCACGACGCGGGCCACGCCACCATGGCGCTTCGCCTGGCCGGGGTGGAGGCGCAGTCTCTGAAGTGGGGCATGTCCGGCTGGCACTCCGACTTCGATCTCTGGACCGGCCACATCGGTACCGCCGCCCTGGACTACCCCGATGGCTGGTCCGAAGACGCGGCGCCTGCGCTGCCCAGCTTCGAGGATGTGCCTGAGATCGCCACCGGCGAGGAGACCGGGCCCGGGATGTTGTCATCCCAGATCGACGGCGCGGTTCTGGACGGACTCAACGGCATCACCGCAGCAGAGGTGCTGTCTGACCCCGGCGACTACTTCGTCATCAACTACTGGGCCCTGGAGGACTACGACAACTACGGCCACATCGCTGGCGCCTACCAGGTCACCCCCGGTGAGCTGGGGCTGGACAGCCTGGCCATTCTGGATCCAGCCGAGACCATCGTCATCTACTGCTGGACGGGCCAGACCGGTTCGATGGTCGCTGCCTGGTTGAACATCCTGGGCTACGACGCCGTGGACCTGAAGTTCGGCGCCAACGCGATGATCTACGAAGACCTGGAGTCCCACACCTGGTCCGCCGCCCTTGACGCGGACTACGACACCGGGGTCTAGTCCCCAAGACACGCGCAGGCCGACAGGCGTGCGCTTGTTCAGGGACTAGGAGCCCTCGGGAAAGCTCATGTCTACTGCGACCCACCAGTGCCTACTGCGACGCGTCCTGCTTGCAGCGCCCGACTGTCAGCGTGTTGAAAACACGCCTCCGCCGGTCGCTACTGCGCAGAACCCGTCTCGCTACGGCCCTGGAGGCTCTCGCTACGACATGAACCGGCGGCAGGCTTGCCGCCTCTTTCCTGAGCGCTCCTAGGAGCCTGTAGGGCATACCGAATCTACTGCGGCCCACGATCCACACCTCTTGACGCGCCCTTCGCGACGCTGCTGACATCAACATGTTGAAAACATGCCTTCTCCCAGCAGCACCACGCAGGGCGCCCCCTGAGGCGCGCCTCGCGGCCCTCGCTACGATTCGGCACCGGCGTCACGGATCCCTGCGTTCGCAGGGTCCGCGCCGCCTACGCCCTACAGGCTCCCAGTCGGCTTCGGGGGGGGCTCTTCGCCGGCCTGCTCCTGGACCTCTTCCATCAGCTCCTGCATGAGGTCCACGCCCTGGGGCAGCTGCAGCTGGCCGGGCTGGGCGGGTTCCGGCGGCTGGGCTGGGCCTGCGCCAGCTTCATCCTGGGCGGCCAGCTCGTCCTGCAAGGCCTGCATGAGGTCGATGCCTTCCAGCGGAAGCTGCGGGGTGGGAGCCTGCTCCCCGGGCCCCTCACCGAAGGCGCCGCGGTTCATCTCTTGTTCCCAGATCTCGTCGATGGTGGGGCCGATCTGGGGCTCTTCGAATAGCTGGGGCCAGGTGGTGAGGGGCGGCACGTAGGCGATGAGCAGCACGCCGAAGGTGAGCACGGCCAGGAAGGGCAGGGCCATGCGGTACACGGCGGTGAGCGGTTTCTTGAAGCGGAAGCTGGCCAGGAAGAGGTTCATGCCCACCGGCGGCGTGAGGTAGCCCAGCTCCAGGTTGGCCAGGAAGAGGATGCCCAGGTGCAGGGGATCGATGCCAAACGCCGCGCCGATGGGCACGATGAGGGGCACCACCACCATGATGGCCGAGTAGATGTCCATCAGGCAGCCCACCACCAGCAGGAAGATGTTGAGCAGCAGGATGAAGAGCAGCTTGTTGGCCACGTGGGCCTCCACCCAGTGGGCCAGCTGCATGGGGATCTCGGCGTCCACCAGGTAGGAGGTGAAGCCCAGGGCCACCCCCAGGATGATCATCACGCCGCCGATGACCGTGGCGCACTCGACGAAGACCCGGGGTACGTCACGGCTGATGTGCAGGTCGCGGTGCAGCACCACCTCGATGACGAAGGCGTAGGCGGCGGTGAACGCCGCCGCCTCGACGATGGTGAGCACCCCACCGAAGATGCCGCCGATGACGAGGATGGGCAGCAGGGCTTCCCACTTGGCGGCCCACAGCGCCTGGCCGGCCTCGCGCAGGTCGAAGCGCTCCCTCGCGCTGCCTGCCCGCAGGCCAGCCACCAGGCTCAAGCCCACCAGCAGGCCCACCAGCAGGAGACCGGGCACGATGCCCGCTACGTAGAGCTTGTCGATGGGCTCACGGGCGGCCACCCCGTAGAGGATCACGGGCAGGCTGGGGGGGAACAGCAGGCCGATGCTTCCCGCCGCGGCCAGCAGCCCGATGGAGAAGCGCTCGGGATAGCCGGCCTTGACCAGGATGGGGAGCAGCAGACCGCCGAGAGCGAGGATGGTGACCCCGGAGGCGCCGGTGAAGGTGGTGAAGAAGGCGCAGACCAGGATGGCGGCGGTGGCGGTGCCGCCCGGGATCCAGCCCACCCAGGATCGGAACAGGCGCACCAGCCTGCGGGAGGCGCCTCCTTCGGCCAGCAGGTAGCCGGCCAGGGTGAACAGGGGCAGGGTCGGCAGGGTAGGCGAAGCCACGATGCGGTAGGTCTCGGCAGGTACCGCGGTGATGGGGACGGGCAGCGGCGCACCGAAGAACAGGAGCATGGCGATACCGCCCATGCCCGTGAAGAGCGGCGCTCCCAGGGCGATGGCCAGCAGCAGGACGCCCGAGCCAGACCACACCAGCAGCTGCCGCTGGCCCGCGGGAACCAGGGCCAGGGCGAAGGCGAGGCCCACGGCGGCCAGGGCCAGGGCGCGGCCGCGCCAGCTGTTGTTGCCGTGCCAGGCCATGCGCAGGGCCATGAACAGGAAGCCCGCCGGCATGACCGTCTGCACGAACCACATTGGAATGCCGCCGACCAGCGACAGATCCGAGCCCATCTCGGCCTGCACCAGCCGCACGGAGGCGTAGGCCAGCAGCGCGGTGACGGCGGTGCCCACCGCCGAGGTGAAGCCCCGGGCCCAGCGGCGGGCCTGCTCTGACATGTTCAGCAGCGTGCCCGTGGACAGGGCCAGGTGCTTGTTCAAGCGGGTGGCCAGCACCGCCCCCACGAAGGCCAGCCACAGGTTGAGGCTCTGCACGTAGAGCCCCATGCCCGCGAGGCTCTCGCCCACGGTGAGCCTGGCGATGGCGCCGTACATGGTGAACAGCACCATGGCGGCCAGGATGGCGGTGGTGACGCCGTGCTCCAGACGCTGCAGCCGGCGCAGCCAGCGTGGCGGAGTGGTGGAGGCGGATGCCATCTGGGCGCGCTCTTTGGGGGGCGGAGCGCCCTTCTAACGCGCCCGGCAGGCCTCCGTGGCGGCGGTGGCCAGGTCGAAGACATCGGCCGGCACGATGTCGCTGCGGAAGTAGTCGTACAGGCCGTGGGCCTTGGCCTCCCACTGCTGTCGGGTGGAGTCGTCCACCTCGACGCGCTGCAGGCCGTACCTCTGCATGACCGCGATGGCGGCCTGGTCCTGGCGCCGGATCTCGTCCTTCAGCGAGGCGCCCACCTCGCGGGCCGCGGCCATGAAGGGCTCGTGGTACTGGGCGGGGATGGCGTCCCAGGTCTCCTGGGTGATCACCGTGGCGCCGGTGAGGGGGGCCCAGGGCACGTCCAGCATGTTGGGCGCCAGGGCGAACCACTGCAGCGAGAGGGTGGCCAGCGGGGTGGAGAAGAAGCCGTCGATGAGCCCGCTCTGCAGGCTGGGGATCACCTCGACCGACTGCACCACCACCGGGTTCAGGCCGGCCCTGCGGAAGCCGATCACCGCGGCGGGATCGCCCTCCCAGGCGAAGACCTTGTAGCGGGCGGCGTCGGCCGGGGTGCGCACCGACTCGCGGTTGAAGTAGTAGGTCCAGCCGGCGTCGCTCCAGGAGAGCACCACGAAGCCCTTCTGGGCCAGGCGCCGCTCGAGGGTGGGCGTGATGCGGTCCATGACGCAGTCAAGCTCGCCGTAGTTCTCGATGAGCATGGGCGTGTTGATCACCTGGGGACCGGGATCGATGTCCAGCAGCCCCAGGTTGGAAAGGGCCGCGGCGTGCAGCTGGCCGATGCGCATCTTGCGCACCTGGGTGCCCTCGTTGCCCGCCACACCGCCAGGGTAGATCTTGAGCTTGACCTGTCCCCCGGAGATCTCGGACCAGCGCTCGCCCATCTGGCGCAGGCCGTTGTACCAGGTGGTGCCCTCGGGAGCGAGGGTGGCCAGCTTGATGGTGATGGGCTGGGCTGTGGCCGGTGGGGCCAACAGCAGGGTGGCCAGGAGCAGCAGGAGCGCGTGGCCGACCCTGGCCGGGAGCGCACGGGTGGGGGGGCTTGGCATGGATGGTCCTGGATGAACTAGATGAACAGGTCGTCGATGTGGGCCAGCAGGAAGCGAGCCTGCTGCTGGGCGTATTCGTTGGCGAGGCGGTCCTGGGGGCTGGCCTCCAGGTCCACCGCGAGGGCCTGCTGCAGCAGGGACTCGAAGGCCTGCCGGTCCTGCAGATCGATGGTGATGGCGGTGGCGAGCGAGACGTAGGGCGAGGCCTTGACGCCGCCGGACAGCTCGATGGCGCGCTCGAAGTGCTGGCGGGAGCGTTCCTGGCCACCGGGGACGGGTAGCGAAGGCTCCACGCTGATGAGGATCTCGTGGAGGGCGCCTCGATCCCAGGCCTCGTCCAGCTCCAGCGCGCGCTGCAGGACGGCGGCGGCGGTGGGTAGCTGGCCGATCATCTCGGGATCTTCCCGGGAGTTGGAGATGGCGGCCAGCCAGGAGGCGCCGAGCCAGAACATGGTGGGGATGTCTTCGGCCGTGGCGGGCTGCAGGGCGGCCTCCGGCGTGTCGAAGATGCTCTCGGAGAACCCCGGATGGGCCAGGTCCATGCCGTCCAGGGCGTAGCCTCGCGCACGGATCAGCAGCTTTCGGGAGCGCTCCAGCCCGGCGCGGTAGGCTTCGAAGTCGTCATATTTCTGCTGCTCTGCCGGAAATTGAACCCAGACCATGGCGTACTGCGTGAAGCCTCCGGCCAGGGCCAGGCGCAGGCCCCGGTGCTCGGGCACCTCCTCGGCCAGGCTCTCCATGAGCTTGAGGGTGAGGGGGAGGGCGTCTCCCACCAGCTCCAGGTCGTCGTCCTGGGCGAAGGAGCTGGAGCTGGACGAGGACAGGGCGTCTGCCACGGAGCGCAGGGCGATCTTCTTCACCGAGCAGCCACCCAGGACCAGGGGGCCAGCCAGCGTGAGCAGGAGAGGGAGCAGGGTGGCGGTGAGGGAGTGGGCGCGCATGCTCAGCCCATCACACCTCGCGCCAGCAGCGTCAAACCGAGCCTCGCGCTGAGCGGGTGCCTGCTACCGGGACCCGTGCTCGAGGCGTGGCCGCCCTCAGCTAGCGCCCATCAGGTGCGCGGCGGCGGCCAGGGCCACCGAGAGCAGGTAGGCGCTGAGCCCCAGCGCTACGAAGACCCCGGCCCAGGCCAGGCGCCGCTGCTGTCGATCGCGGTGGATGATCACGCGCAGGGCCGTCTGTGCGGGTTCGACGCCCAGCTCCTGGCTGACCCAGCGCACGCGCAGCAGGATGCGCAGCACGGCCACGGCGCCCACCAGGATGAGCGCGATGCCCACCACCATGGCCAGCGCCGAGTGGGCGCCGGCCTGGATCATGTGGGTGCCCGAGAAGCCCGTGACGGTGATGGCCAGGCCGCAGAGCCCCATGAGCAGCTGGGCCTGGTGCTTCACGATCCCCAGCTGAGCGGACAGGAAGCGCAGCAGCTCCGCCGCGGGGAGCTGCGCCGCCAGCTGCTCCGCCTCCGCGCGTTCCCGGGCTGTGGTGGCTGTGGTGCTCATGGCTCTACCTCCGGGGGGAGCCTAGACTTCAGCAGTTCTCTGCCAAGGGGCAGGTCTCACAGTCTGCCGCCTTGGAGCTCAGGCGGTCCAACAGCGCAGAGCGGTCCAGCCGCCAGAGCTCGCGGTGCTCGCCCAGCTTCACCACGGCCTCGCAACAGGTGAAGAGCCCAGCAGAGGTGACCGCCAGCTGCAGGCTTCGCGGGCGATCTGCCAGTGCTTCGCGGTGCTCGGGCAGGTGCCGGGCCACCAGCGCCAGCAGCTCGCCGCGGTTCTCCTGGCCACCCCGGGGTGCGAAGGCAGCGCTGTGGATGCGGGCCACCTGCTCTGCTGGAAAGGGCAGGATGGGTTCCAGCCAGCTCGTGCGTCGGACCTGGCTCGGGGGCAGCCCCGAGAGCGCGGCCAGCCGGGCCTGCAGAGCCCCAAACGAGCGAGCCACCGAGGGCAGGGTGTGCGCGGTGAGCAGGCACTTGATGCCTACGCCGATGCCCCCCGCGGCCAGGTGGCGCGCGGCGAAGGCCACGGCTCGTGTCCAGTAGCCCCCGCCCCTGTGCTGGCGGGTGAAGGCCCGTGGCAGGTCCAGGCTGAGCAGCAGCACCTTGTTGGCAGGAGCGGGAAGCACCGCGCTGCCGTGCTGGCCGTTGGTCTGCACGGAGTGCAGCAGGCGCGAGGGCCAGCGGGCGTCGAGATCAGCCAGCAGCCCGAAGAAGCGCGGGTCGCAGAGCAGCTCCCCCAGCCCGCACCAGAAGATCCCCAGGCTCTGCTGGCCCTCCAGCATGAGATCCACCGCGCGGTGCGCCACGTCCAGGGGCAGCAGGTGTTGCTGGCGGTGGGCGGTGTAGCACAGGGCGCAGTCCAGCGGGCAGAAGGTGCAGGGTTCCAGGTAGAGCCCGTTGCGCAGGACCTCGTGGCTGCGGGTCACAGCCTGACCTGCCCGATGTCATCGGCGTGCAGGA
Organism: uncultured Enterobacterales bacterium; assembly: GCA_964512185.1. Classification (GTDB taxonomy): domain Bacteria; phylum Myxococcota_A; class UBA796; order UBA796; family JAFGLY01; genus CAZEJJ01. The sequence continues at coordinate 100,843 of CAZEJJ010000002.1, forward strand.
AGCACATGAGGGTGCGGTCCACCCCCACGGAGCCGCCCGCGCAGCGGTCGGGGAGGGCGGCCAGAGCTCGGTAGTAGGCGGGATCGGGCTCCGGAGCCGGGCGGCCCAAGGCCCGCAGCCGGGCGGCCTCGGCCTCGAAGCGCCGCCGCTGGAGCTGTGGATCGGTGATCTCGGAGTAGGAGTTTCCCAGCTCCACCCCTTGCACCCAGACCTCGAACTGCTCGGCCAGCCACGGCTCGTCGTGCTTCGGGCGCGCCTGCATGGCCAGGCCCACCGGGTAGTCGCTGAGCAGGGTGGGCCGCTGGCGGCCCAGGTGGGGCTCCACCTCCATGGCCAGCAGCACGCAGAAGGCGTCCTGCCAGCTGCTCACGGCGCCGAGCCCGCGGTCGTTCACGGCCTCCACCAACCTCGGCAGGTGCCGGGGACCTTCGAGCTGCACCCCCGCGTGTCGCCTCAGGGCCTCGGGCACCGTGAGGTGCTCCCACGGTCCCTGGAAGTCCACGGGAGGCGCGGGCAGCTCGCTCTGCCCGGCCAGCGCGCTGGCCAGGGCCCGGAACAGGGCCACCGTGTCGTCCATGATTGCCCGGTAGTCGCTGTGGATTCTGTACCACTCGAGCATGCGAAAGTGGGCGCGGTGCAGGCGGCCCTCCTCTTCGCCGTCGCGGAACGCGTGGCCCAGCTCGAAGCAGTCGGCCTGCAGGACCGCCAGCGCCCGCTTCAGGGCGGCTTCGGGGGAAGGGGGCAGGTAGCGGGCCTCGGTGGTTCCCTGGCGCTGGAGCGCCAGCTCGAAGACCTCGACGAAGGACTCCACCGGCACCCCCGGCAGCAGCAGAGGGGCGTCCACCTCCACGAACCCGCGTTCGCGGAAGAAGGCGCGCATGACGCCCAGAACCAGCGATCGCAAGCGCAGGGCGGTGGGGTGGCTCGGTGTGGGCGTCAAGGGGGCTCCTTCGCTTCTCCTTCAGGTGCCCCGCGGGGGACCGATGGTCAATGGGTAGGCTGTCCCGAGATGTGAAACGCGGCCCTTGGTGGTTGACGATGTACAGGGGATCCTCTAGAAACAGGTTGATGCGCGCGTTTGTTCTCCCGCTGCCGCTGCTGGTGGGGTGCCTCCTGGCTCCCGAGCAGGCAGCGGTGCAGCTGGAACCCGCCGACGTCGATCTGGTGGCGGCTGCCTTCGCCGCCGTACAGCCCGACGGAGTGGTGGCCCTGGTGGAAGATCTCGACCTCTGGGTGCCCTTCGACCAAGCCTGCCCCGTGGTCATCGCCGACCAGACCGCTGGCCGGGAGATCTGGCAGGGGGGCTGCTCTCTGGTCGACGGCAGCCGCATCGAAGGCAGCCTGGAGCGCTTCCAGGGTGCCGAGGTTGAATGGGTCGCGGGCAACGGCTTCAGCGTGCACTCCCCCCAGGGCGAGCTGCTGCTGGCGCTGGACGGTGCCGTGGAGCTCAGCTCCTATGGCGAGCTGCTGAGCATCGAAGCGTCCTACACGGGCTGCGGGCCGGTCTCCGACTGCAGCCTCGGTGCCGTCACGGTGGACCTGGCCTTCACCCTGTTCCCCTACGGTGCCTATCCCGATCACTACGATCTCACGGTAGACGGCGTGGTGGCCGGGGCGGGGCTGGATCCGGCCACCGTGTACGGTGCCTGGTCCATCGACGCCCATAGCTGCGCGGCCGAGCCCGCCAGCGGCAGCCTGGTCATCCGCAGCGACACCCCCTACGGCCTCGACTTCGATGGGGCCCTGGCCTGTGACAGCTGCGCCGCCCTGGCCCTCGAGGGCCTGCCCGCCGGCCAGGCCTGCACGCCCTGGCTGCTGCCGCAGTAGCGGTCCGCCAGCCCCGTCGCCCACCCTCCGGGCCAGCGCGGCTCGGTGAAGTAACTGTGGTCAAGATGGGTTTTCGGTTTCCGCTGCCGGATGGGGTGCTACAGTGTCGCGGTGGTGGTCAGGTTCGCAGAGGAGATCGCTGATGAACATGAGACCGAAGATCCCGATGCCCCTGCTGCTGGTGGGTGCCAGCGCAGTGCTCCTGCTCTATGCCTGCACGCGCGACGGCAATGGCTTTCGCACGGGCGGTTCCGAACACGAAGACGAGATCGTGCCCGTTCCCGAAGACACGGGTCCCGAAGACACCGAGGCGCCGGACACGGGCCCCGAAGACACCGCCGTGGTCGAAGACACCGGCCCCGAAGACTCCGAGGCCGACACCGCGCCTCCCTTCACGGGCAGCGGCTACAACGTGGGCGACGTGGCCCACAACCTCGTCGCCCCCAACCAGAACGACGACACCTGGCGCCTGTACCAGCACGCCGGTGGCCCGGTGGTGGTGGGGCTGGGGTATGCGCAGAGCTACACCTTCCAGGAGATCTCCGGCTTCCTCTCTGACCTGGAGGGCGAATTCTCCTCCCACGGGCTCGAGACCGTAGCGGTGCTCTTCCTCAACGAGCTGGGCAACGACGCCAGCCGCGAAGACGCCGATTCCTGGGCCGATCAGTACGATCTCAGCACCGTCCTGTACGACGAAGATCACGACGTGCGCGGCGACTGGTCCAGCGCCACCCAGGTCAAGACCTACCTCATCGACGAGGACATGGTGATCCAGTGGGTCAACACCGAGTCCACCTCTTACGAGCAGATCAAGAACGAGATCGAGGATCTCGTGTATTGACCCCCTGCCCGGCCCTCCCTTCCTGACCTTCCCATGCGCGCCCTGCTGATCAATCCACCGCTGGATGCGGTGATCCGGAACGGCCACGTCAGCCCGGTCACGGCCTTCCTGTTCTACAACTCCGCGCCTCTTGGCCTGCTCTACATCGCCGCGGCGTTGGAGGAGGCCGGCGAGCGCGTGGCGGTGTGCGACGCGGCCGCCGAGCGGCTCGACGTGGCGCGCACCGTCAGCCGTGCCGAGGCCTTCAGGCCCGATCTCATCGGCCTCACCGCCACCACCGTGGGCTTCCAGAGCGCGGTGGAGCTGGCCGAGGCCCTGCGAGGGGCGCTGCCGGATGTGCCCATCGTGCTGGGCGGCCACCACGTCACGCTGCTACCCGACGACGCCATGCAGCACAGCTGCTTCGACGTGGGCGTGGTGCACGAGGGCGAGCACGCCATGGTGGAGCTCGCCGAGCACTACAAGGGCAGGCGCTCTCTCGATGACATCAGCGGTCTGGTGCTGCGTGACGCTGGCGGTGAGCTGCGCTTCACCGCTGCCCGCGCCAAGGTCAAGGACCTCGACAGCTACCCTTTTCCGGCCCGGCACCTGCTGCCCCCGGATCTGTACCGCCCCATCCCCATCGACGAGCACGGGCTGCCCAAGTTCGCCATGATCACCAGCCGAGGCTGCCCGCACCGCTGCGTGTTCTGTCAGAAGGCCGCCTCGGGCTACCGCAGCCACAGCGTGCCGCGCATCGTCGACGAGCTGGAACACTGCGTGCGCGAGTACGGCATCAAGGACCTGGCCTTCGTCGACAGCCTCTTCTGCGTCTCCAGGAAGCGGGTCACCGCCATCTGCGATGAGATCATCGCGCGGGGGCCCAAGGTCAGCTGGACCTGCTCCTCGCGGGTCGAGGTGGTGGACAAGCCGCTGCTGCAGCGCATGGTCACCGCAGGCTGCTGGCGCACGCGCTTCGGCATCGAGAGCGGCAGCGCGCGGGTGCTGGAGTTCATCTCCAAGGGCATCAGCAGGCGCATGATCCGCGAGGCCATCACCGCGGCCCACGAGGTGGGGCTGCGCCCCAAGGCCTTCTTCATCGTGGGGCACCTGGTGGACGATCGCGCCTCCATCCAGGAGACCATCGATTTCGCCAAGAGCATCCCCCTGCACGACATCACCGTGCAGATCAACACGGTGCTACCCCGCACGCGCCAGCAGGAGCTCTTCGAGGAGCACGGCGATCGCTACGGTCGGATCATCTCCAGCTCCACCGATCTCACTAGCTTCTGGGAGCCCACCTTCGTGCCCTGGGGCCTGGAGCCCGAAGACCTGGTGCACTACCACCGCAAGTTCTTCCGGGAGTTCTATCTGCGGCCCGTGGTCATGCGCCGCCACCTGGGTGCCATCCACAGCCCTCACGACGTGGTCAAGTACCTCAAGGCTGCCGGCCTGTTCGCCTTCCTGTTCGCAGACAAGGAGCTGCCCAGCCTGCAGCAGCTCAAGTCGGCCTTCGGCTCCACGCGGCCATGAGGGCCGGCTGGCTAGTCGTCCAGGTAGAAGTTGAAGTCGCCCATGACGCCGCCGAAGTGGTAGCCCCAGTAGCCGTAGGCATAGGGGGCGTTGGCGGCGATGCTGGCTGAGGTGGTGTTCTTCTCGTTGGCCCAGAAGGTGATGCCGAAGGTGGCCAGCGGGAAGCGGAACACGTCGCCGTCTTCCCACAGCAGGTTCTTGGCCACGACGGAGGACTCCACGAAGAAGGCCACCTTGTCGCTGGCCTCGTAGGTGGCGTTGAAGCCGCCGATGTGAATGACGCCCATGGGAGCATCCAGCCGGAACTCGAGATCGACGCCGCCCTGGGCCATCAGGTCGAGGGGATGACCCGCGACGATGAAGCGCTTGCCTACTCCCAGCTGCGGGCGGACGGCTGGGAAGAAGGGGTTGGTGTTGGCGTGGACGTCGAAGATGCCGGTGAGCAGGAAGTTGGTGCGCGCGGACTTGATGAGCGCGTACTTGCTGCCCGCTTCGAGGTTCCAGCCGGCGTAGCGGCGGCGCACGCCCACATGCCAGGACCACTGGCGCATGATCTGGTCTTCGTAGTCCACCAGCAGGTTGAGGTACTCCGGGAAGCCCCACTCGAAGGCCGCGCGCATCTTGCTGCGCGGATCGAGGGGCTCGAGGTGGCGCGGCGCGAAGAAGTCGATCTCGCGCATGCCGGCGTCGACGATGTCTTCGAAGCCCTCGTCCAGCGGCACGCGCTCGCTGTACTGGAACTCGGTGAGCTCGTCCATGCGGCGCTGGATGTGGTCGCGGAACAGCGAGTTGGGGTACTGCTCCAGGTAGCGCTCCCACTGGATGACCTCTTCGTCGGGACCGAGGTCTTCGATGTTCTCCTTGTAGGTGCGGTAGATGCGGGCGGTGTCCTGCCCCGGCCCGCCGATCTGCACCTCCTGGTCGTATTCGTCGTCGAAGTCGTAGACCTCTTCTTGATCGCCGCCGGAGTCGAGATCATCGAGGCGCTGCTCTTCGGTGTCACCGGAGTCGAGGGCGTCGTCGGAGGAGATGCGGTGCACGTTCTCCTCGTCGCCCGGCTCCAGCGCGTCCTGGAACACGTCGAGATCGATGTCGTCGCCACCGTAGTCCGGGACCTCGTCGGTCTCCTCGTCCCCGTCGTCGTCGTCGTCGTCCTGGTCGGCCATGGCCACCAGGGGACCATCGAGCGCGTCGGGGATCACGGCCAGCGCGGTCTGGCTGGAGATGGTGAGGCTGCCGAGCAGCGCTGCCAGGGAGAGGGTACCGAGCATCGGGACCTCCATCGCTCCGAGGGGGCGTGATGAGGCTGGCGCCGGAACGCAGACATCGCGGGAGGCGCCATCACCAGCGGACTGCGGATAATAGGACGCTGTGCCCTCTCCAGCAAGGACGCGAGGGCCGCCAGGAGGCTCCATGGCCAACGAGGAGGTCCCAGAGGCGCTGCGCGAGGCTGTGGACCAGGTCTCGGAGCACCTCTGTGCGCTGCGCGGCGGGGGAGCCTTCCTGTCCTCGGTGGACGGTCTGCTGCTCGTCGACTGGCTGCAGGCGGGCATTCCCACCGCTGTCATCTCCGTCGCCCTGGAGCGGGTGGCCGAGCGCCGTCGCCGCCGGCGGGTCAAGGCGCCCCTGGCCCTGCGCAGCTGTAAAGCCGAGGTGAAACGGCTGTGGGCCCGGGGTCTGCCCACGGGTGCTGCGGCGCCAGCGCCCCCCAGCGCCCCCGATTCCGAGGGAGCCGATCCCCTCTTCCTGCTGCAGCAGCAGGCCCTGTCCAGGCTCGACGCCCTGCCCGCTGGACAGCCTGAGCTGCGTGCGGAGCGGGCCATGGCCATCGTGCGCGGCTTCCACCTGCAGGCCTGGGAGCTGGCGAAGGACCAGCACGAGGCGCTGCGGGAGCAGGCGGCGGTGGATCTACAGGATCTACGCGAGGGTTTCGAACCCGGCCAGTGGCAGGCGGCGTTGGATGAAGTGGCCAGGGACCTCTTGCGCCAGCGTTATCCCCGGCTGTCCGCGGTGGCGGTGTGGGATAGGCTTCACGGGTCATGACCGAGCTCGAGACTCCCAAGGGCGATCCCGGCTGCGAGATCTGCAGCGGCGCCGGCTACCAGGTCAGCGCCGTCGGTGCGCTCGCGCAGGCCTCCATCTGCAGCTGCGTACTCGCGTGTGCCGCCTGCAACGGCACCGGGCAGCGCCACCTGGTGATGGGCGACAGGGTGCGCGTGGGGCGCTGCCGGTGCCAGATGCTGCCCGACCGCGTGGCTCTGTTCAACCGCGCGGGCGTCCCCGCGCGCCACGCCGACAGCACCTTCACCAGCTTCCAGCCCCACCAGAACAGGCTGCCGTACCGCGCCTGCCAGAACTGGGTCAAGGAATACCGCCCTGGCGAAGAAAACCGCGGTCTGGTGCTCTGGGGCAAGGTCGGGCGCGGCAAGACCCACCTGGTGGTGGCGGCACTGCGCACGCTGATCCTGGACAAAGGCGTTGAGTGCCGGTTCGTGGAATTCTCCCACCTGCTGTCCCAGCTCAAGGCTGGCTACGACTCGGGCATGGGCGAAGCCACCACCATCGCGGCCCTGGTGCGCGTCCCCGTGCTGGCCATCGACGAGCTGGGCAAGGGGCGCGGCTCCGAGTGGGAGAAGGGCATCATCGACCAGCTCGTCTCCCACCGCTACAACGCCCTGGCCACCATCCTGGCCACCACCAACTTCCCGGTGCGGCAGGCCACCGGGCTGTCCGAAGCCAACCTGGCCAAGGTGGAGCAGAACCAGACCCTGGGCGATCGCGTGGGTGACCGCGTGCTGTCGCGCATCAAGGAGATGGTGCAGGCCATCCCCGTGGGGGGCGACGACTTCCGCCAGAAGTCGCGCTTGTAGAGATCAGTCACCCGCGGGCTGGTCTACGGCCGGCGGCTCTTCTTCGTCGGCCTCGCCCTGCTCCGCTGGCTCTCCCTGCTCGTCTGGCGGGCCGGCCGCTGGGCCGTCGCGGAAGGCACCCAGCCGCGGCAGCATCAGGGAGCCGGGGCGGCGCTCGTCGATGTCGACCCGTCGGACGCGCTCGGGCATGGCGTCGCCATCGGCCTCTCGATCGGGCAGGGGTGAGGCGGGCTGCGCCTCGCCGTCGGGGGCCTCTTCGTCGGCCTCAGGCTCCTTGGCTTCGTCCTCGTCCTCATCCTTGCCCTTGTCTCTGGGCTTGCGGGACTTCTTGAGGCTGGACTTCTTGCCCTTTTTCCTGGGTACGTAGCGGTCGACACCGGAGAGGTCGAGGCGCCAGTCGCGGCATTCCTCGGCGCGTCGTCGGGCCAGGGACAGGCGGGGGTCGATGCGCACGGCGGTGTCGAAGTGCCGGTAGCAGCTCTCCCAGTCCTTCTGCTGCCGGAAGTCTTCGCCCTCGCGGGCCAGCTCGGCGGCCAGGGGCCGGGCTGCGGCGAGCAGCTCGGGCTGGTCGTAGCGGTACAGGGCCGCGGTCTGGTAGATGGCGGCGCGCTCGAAGCGATCCTCCACGCCCTCGGCGCTGGCCAGGTGGCACAGGGCCATGGCGGCGTTTATGTCGGCGACGTTCTGCTTGTGCCAGCGCGTGTTGCGCTGCACGTGGCGCGTGGCGTCCTTCCAGGCGCGCCAGCTCGCGTCGCAGTCGCCCTGGCCGGCCAGGTGCAGGGCCAGGTCGTGGTCTTCGGTGGCCGCCTGCAGGGCCGCCTTGCGGGAGACCACCTGGAGGGTGGCGTCCAGCAGGACCTCGCCTTGCATGTAGACGAAACCTGCGGCACGGAGCTGCTCGGGCTCGGCCGGTGGGTCGGCGTCGGGGTCGAAGCCGGGATCGTTGGGGCCGGGCAGGGTGCCCTGGTCGGGCCAGGGCTGCAGCACCGCGCCGCTCTGTTCGTCGAGCAGCACCAGCCCCACCTTGTACTCCCCCTGCGGGAAGTCGTCGGGGACCACGATGTTGTAGTGGCCGAGGGCGAGCTCGTTGCGCTTCCAGTGCTTGACCTCGATGAAGTCATAGCCCGGGGCGGCCTCCTGCACGCTCAGGCGGCCCTGGTCGTCGTACAGGAAGACCAGCATGCGGAAGCCGTCCTTGCGGCCCGCGCTGGCGAACCAGGTCTCCAGGTGGAACTTGCCTTCCACCGGCACGATGCGGGAGCGGATGGCCCAACCGCTGAGGGTGAGCTTGCCCTCGAAGGGGACCTCTGCCACCTCGGGGCCGTCGTAGCCCGTGGTGGTGGTGAGGAAGCGGCGGGCCACGTGGTTGCCCATGTGGAAGGCCTTGCGGCCCGCGGGGTAGCCGGGGATCTCCCAGTAGTCGCGCTTGAATTCGGGGAAGTTGTTGATCTTGGTCTTGCGGGACCAGCCGCCGTGGGAGTGGATGAACTCGGGCTTGCCCTCCTGGAACACGTACTCCCGCATGAAGTCTTTTTCGTAGTTGTGGTGCCCCATGCGCAGGTCCACCAGGCCCGCCACATCCATGATGCGCCAGCCCGAGTACCACATGTGGGCGCCCATATCGACGTCCAGTACGGTGACGCGGTCGATGTCGAGGCGCTCCTGCACCCAGGTCATGTACTGGACCCGGCGGTAGACGTCGCGCACGCTGGTCTCGGGGTGCACGAGGAAGTCGTAGGTGCCCCAGCCGTTGGGCGAGGCGATGGCCAGCGCGCTCGCCGCCACCAGCAGGGTGCGCAGGGTGGGCACACAGCGTGACGCGCGCCAGCTGAGCGCCGGGGCGCGGTCGATGATGGCGCCGAGGCCGATGCCCAGGAGCATGCACTGGGGCACGATCCAGATGCTGGCCCAGCGGAAGCCGTCCATCCAGTCGCCGCCCACGTAGATGTTGTAGAACATGGCCGCTGCCCAGGTGGCCCACAGCGTGGACAGCGCCTGCCAGCCGCGGCGGCCCAGGGTGAGCAGCCCCAGCAGCACCACGCCGCCGTAGATGGACCAGCAGCGGGCCACGACCCACTTGCGGCGGATGGGGGTCCAGAACTCCCAGTCGTCGAAGGGGCCTCCCTTGCCGTCCCAGAGCACGAACAGGCCGAAGACGGCCAGCAGCACCAGGCAGAACACGCCCCGCCAGCGCCTGAGCCCCGCGGCAGCGATGATGAACAGGGGCGAGATCCAGGCGATCCAGTAGGCCTTCATGTACTTGCGCAGGTAGCCCCAGCCGCGGATCTCCCAGCTGAAGGGCTTGAAGCGGTTCCCTTGCCCCAGCTTCGCGTAGTACGTGGATGGATATTCCCAGGCGAAGTAGGAATACCGCCACCAGTGGTACAGCACTAGGGGGATGGCGAAGATGGCGATCCAGGCCAGGGTTGGGAGGATGACACCGCGCAGCCAGCGCTTGGCTGGCGGCAGGTCGTGGCGCTCCCAGGCGCGGTGGCTGGACAGCACCACCAGGGCCAGCAGCCCCACCAGCCCGTACATGGCGCCCTCGGGCCGGGTGGTGGCCAGCAGGAAGTACAGCAGGGCCGACCAGGGGCGGCCGCCGTCGGTGCCCTCGCGGATCACGCGGTAGGTCGCGGCGGCCATCAGCACGCAGTAGAGCGAGTTCTCGAGGCCCGAGCAGTTCCAGAGCACGAACTGGGTGGAGCCCGCCAGCAGGAAGGGCGGCACCAGGTTGACGATGTCGTCGCGGCCGCCGCGGGCCCGGCGGGTGATGGCCCACACCAGCGGCAGGGTGATGGCCCCGAACGCGGCCCCCATGAGCTTGGAGGAGACCCAGGGCGAGAGCTTGAACAGGTAGAAGAAGGCGACCAGGAAGGTCCACAGGGGGTTCGAGAAGCCCTCGACCCGTTCGCCTCCCGGGAAGGTGACGAAGCCGTGGCCTTCTACCCAGTTGCGGGCGAAGGCGAAGCTGATGCCGGCGTCTTCGATGTAGAAGGGCTGGGAGACCGTGAACACCAGGTAGTGGGCGATGTAGCCCACCACGCAGAGCGTCAGCGCGTTGGCGGTGCGGCGCTGCCGGGGGGCCAGGGCGTCCCACCAGGCCAGCATGCGGCTCCACAGGCGATGCAAGGGCTCTCCGAAGCGGAATGGGAGCAGACAGGGAGCGGCAGGTTATCCGGGCGAGGGACCCGGTGGCCAGTGGCCGATCAGGGGACCTCGGATTTGGGCTCCGCGGGCGGGTCCTCGGGCTCGCCGCAGGGGCGCTCCTGCGGGCCGTCTGCGTCGCTGGCCTGGATCAGCTGGCCTGCGTCCCAGGTCTCCTGGCAGGTCTCGGCCCCTTCGGCGTCGTAGAAGGTCCAGCTGCCGTGCTTCAGGTCCTGCCGGTAGCTGCCCCGCTCGGTGGGTTCGCTGACCACCCCTGGCAGGTGGCTGGATCCGGCCAGATAGGGGCCGTGGCGTCGCCCCTGGTCGTCCAGGCACCAGCACGCGTGCGCGTCGTAGGCCGGCCGGGCGCTCTCGGGGCAGGGGATGCGTGCGCTGAGGATGCGCTCGCGCTCAGCGTTGAAGTCGTCCTCGTAGGCTTCGAGATCGGCGAAGACCGCGGTGATGAAGGCATCGAAGGCCTGGGCGAGCACCACCGGATCGTAGGGGACGTCCCCGCAGGCGGGGCAGTCGAGCCCGATCATCTTGGGCTGCTCGTCGTCGCTGTGCTGCATGCGACCGTCGAAGCGCAGCTCCAGCCGCTGGGGCTTGCGCAGGAAGCGCTTGCGCTCCACCTGCAGGTGGAAGGAGGTGCAGTCGTCCGCCTCTCCGCAGGGCGTGCCGTCCTGCCCATCTAGATCCCAGGTGGTGCCCAGCAGCGCCCGGCTGCGCTTGATGGTGAGCGCTCCCTGTGCCAGGTGGGCGTGGTAGCGGCTCTGGGGGGTGATGAACACCACCTCGTCGTCTTGCCAGTCCTCCAGCACTTCCAGAATGGCGCCGTGTTCGGCGCGCAGCCGCTGGATGGCTGCGGGGTCGAGGAGCAGCAGCGGGTCTTCCTCGGGCAGGACCGGCCCGCAGGCCCACCCGGCGAGCAGGGGAGCGGCGGCCAGGAGTGCCATGATCGCGCTTCTACGCATGCTTCCTCCGAAGAGAACCTGTAGCATGCGGCAGGTGGCGCGGTGGTTGACTGCGGTCAAGGGTCTGTCAGCCTCGGAGCGACGGCCTGCCATCCTCGCCGCATGGCGGTGCCGTTGCTGCTCGTGATGGGATGCGCACGCGGCGGCTGGAACCAGGATTCCGATGGAGACGAGTACGGAGATCCTGTCGTGGCCTGTCGCGCCACCTCGGTATTCCGACGCTGTGTGCTGACCAGACTCTCGCTGATGCCACCGCCAGGTACTATACTGGTCTCTCTGCGTGCGGAGAGCGGACTCTTGGCCGCAGAGCGGTCGATACGGGTCTCTCTGCGTGCGGAGAGCGGACTCTTGGCCGCAGAGCGGTCGATACGGGTCTCTCTGCGTGCGGAGAGCGGACTCTTGGCCGCAGAGCGGTCGATACTGGTCTCTCTGCGTGCGGAGAGCGGACTCTTGGCCGCAGAGCGGTCGATAC
>CAZEJJ010000003.1:0-20861 GCA_964512185.1 uncultured Enterobacterales bacterium
GCAGTTCGTCGAGGAGCGGGAGATGACGGTGATGCTGGTGGTGGACATGAGCGCCAGCAGCCTGTTCGGCACCGGGGAGCAGATCAAGCGCGAGATGGCGGCGGAGATGGCCGCTGTGGTGGCGTTCTCAGCCATCAAGAACAACGACCGGGTGGGGCTGATCATCTTCACCGACCGGGTGGAGAAGTTCGTGCCGCCCAAGAAGGGCAAGAAGCATGTGCTGCGCGTGGTGACGGAGATCCTGAGCTACCGTCCCGAGAGCCGGCTGACCAACCTGGCCGCCGGGCTGCAGTTCCTGGGCCGGGTGACCAAGCGCCGCAGCGTGGTGTTCCTGCTGTCCGACTTCATCTCGCCGCCGCCAGAGGGCGAGGCGCCCGACCCGCGGACGCACGCGGTGCCCGAGGCGCTGGAGCATGCCCTGAGGGTGTCGGCGCGCAAGCATGACCTGATCCCGGTGACCATCACCGATCCGCTGGAGCAGGAGCTGACAGGGGTGGGGCTGATCAACCTGGAGGACCTGGAGACGGGGGAGCAGATCCTGTTCGACAGCGACGGGCCGGAGGCCCGGGCCCACGCGGAGTACATGGCCCTCGCCAGGGAGGTGCGGCAGCGGCTGTTTCGCAAGCTGAAGATGGACCACATGGTGGTGCGCACGGATCAACCTTACCTGGGCGCGCTGGTGGACTTCTTCAAGGCGCGCGAGCGGAGGATGCGGCGGTGAGGTGGGGGGTGGCCAGCGCGGCCCTGTGCGCCGTGATTTGCATCTGCCCCGGGGCTGCGCTCGGGCAGGACGCGGGCGCGCCTGCGCCGGCAGAGGTGCCGACGGTGGAGGTGGATCTGGGGGTGGAGCTGGCGACGAAGCTGGTGGTGGATGCAGGGGTGGGGGATATGAAGGGGGAAGGCGGGAGGGACAGGGGAGGCCAGGGCCAGGCCAGGGGCAAGGGAGACAGGCCGGAGTGGGCGCCCAAGCTGACGGCGACGGTCAAGCCGGTGCAGGTGAAGCTGGGTGATCCCATCACCGTGGAGATCAAGGTGCGGCACTCGCCGGACGTGTCGGTCAACTTGCCCCTCAAGCTGGATCTCGGTCCCTTTTCGGAGCTGACGCGGGCCGACGCCACGCGGCAGCTGGGGGCCGAGGGGGAGGTGCCCGAGGTGGAGCGCACCTTCACCCTGAAGGTGGCGGCCTACGACCTGGGCAACCAGACCCTGCCGCCGGTGGAGGTCACCGCGCTCGGGCCGAGGGGAGAGATGATCTCGCTGAGCACGGCGGCCATGCAGATCGATGTCCGCAGCGTCATGGCCAACGAGCCCCAGCCCAAGCTCAAGGAGCTGGAGCCGCCGGTCTCGGTGTTTCAGCGCACCTGGTGGCTGATCTACCTGCTCATCGGCCTGGCCGCGGCCGGGCTGGTGGCCGTGGTGACCCTGCTGGTGGCTCGCCACCTGCGCGAGCGCCGCCGCAGGGAGGCGCCGCAGCCGCCGCCGGTGCCGCCTCACATCACCGCGCTGAAGCGGCTGGACGCGCTGGACGTGGACCGGCTCATCGACGAGGAGCGCTACAAGGAGCTCTACCTGGAGCTGTCGGAGATCGTGCGCGGCTACACGGGCGGGCGCTGGGGGTTCGACGCGCTGGAGATGACCACCAGCGAGATCCGCGAGGCGCTGGTGGCGGCCGGGGCAGACGACGGGCTGCGCATGCGGCTGGAGACCTTCTTCAATGACTGCGATCTGGTGAAGTTCGCCCGGTATACCCCGGAGCCCGATCCGGCGCGGGAGGCGGCGGACGAGGCGCGGGGGATCGTGGTTGATACCCAACAGCAGAGGGCAGGGGAAGCTGAACAAGGAATGGAGGACGGGGGGGAGGTACGGCAAACAAAAAACAAAGAACAAATAACAAAAAATGGGGGCGCTCCGAGGCCGGTGGTGGATGGAGGCGGGCAGGCAGAGGCCGGGGATCGGGCAGAGCCCGAGGCAAACACCGACAAGCAGGAATCGGATGAGAGGGGTGCGTAGCTGATGCCTCGTAAGGGTCAGGATCGCGCGTTGCTGGTGATGCTCACCATCTTGGTGGGCGTGCCGCCGGTGGCGTACCTGATCTGGAGCATGGGGCTGGCCAACAAGTTCGCGTTCAAGACGCCCTGGGCGCTGCTGCTGCTGCTGGCGGCGCCCCTGGCGTTCTGGCTGTTGATCCTGCGTCGGGCCCGCAGGGCGCCGCCGCTGCTTCACTCCAGCACGGGTCTGCTGGCGGCCTTTCGCCGGGGCGTGGCCGCGCGGGTGGTGCACTTGCCCGCCATCCTGCGGGTGGTGGCGCTGGTGCTGCTGGTGGGCGCGCTGGCCCGGCCGCAGACTCGCGACCGCGGCGGCAAGGTGGAGGTGGAGGGGATCGATATCGTGCTGGCCCTCGACCTGTCCAAGAGCATGGAGGCCTCGGACCTCTACCCGAACCGGCTGGAGGCGGCCAAGCGCGTGGTTGATGACTTCATCGCCCGGCGCAAGAGCGACAAGATCGGGCTGGTGGTGTTCGGCAAGGACGCCTACACCCACTGCCCGCTCACTCTCGACTATTCGGTGCTGCGCAACATGCTGGGTGACCTGGAGCTCGACCTGATCGACGGCAGCGCCACGGCCATCGGCAACGCCCTGGGTGTGAGCCTCGCGCGGCTGCGCAAGTCCGACGCCAAGAGCCGGGTGGTGATCCTGATCACCGACGGTGAGAACAACGCGGGCAACGTCACGCCGGCCCAGGCGGCGCGCTACGCGTCGGCCATGGGGGTCAAGGCGTTCACCATCCTGATGGGCCCGCGGGAGGGGGACGTCATGGCGGGGCGCGATCCCTTCGGCCGCCCCATCCGCGTGCGCCGCCAGTACGCGGTGAACCCGAAGCTGCTGGAGATGATCGCCCAGAAGACCGGCGGCAAGTCGTTCCTCGCCACCGACACCAGGGCGCTGGAGAAGAACTTCGAGGAGATCCTCAACGAGCTGGAGAAGACGACCCGCAAGGACGTGGCCGCGGTGTTCGAGGACGCGTACCAGCCCTTCGCGGCCCTGGCGTTGCTGCTGCTCTGCCTCGAGGCGTTGCTATCGCTGTCCCGGCTGAGGGAGTTCCCCTGAGATGAGATTCGCCAACCCGCACATGCTCTGGCTGCTCGGCCTGGTGCCCCTGCTGGTGGTGGGCCTCGCGCTGCGCTACGACTGGCGCCGCCGGCAGCTCGCGCGGCTGGGGCACCTGGAGCAGATCAAGCGGCTGGCCGCCGCCGTGAGCCCTGCCCGGCGGCTGCTCAAGGCGGCGCTGCTGGTGCTCGGGGTGACCCTGGTGATCCTCTCGCTGGCCCGGCCCCAGGCCGGGGAGCGCTCCACCCTGGCGCCCAGGGTGGGCATCGACATCGTGGTGGCCCTCGACTTCTCCAAGAGCATGCTGGCCAGGGACGCCTACCCGAGCCGCATCGAGCGGGCCAAGGCGGAGCTGAACCGGCTCATCGACAGCCTCGGCGGCGACCGCCTCGGCATGGTCGCCTTCGCGGGCGATGCGGTGGCCTATCCGCTGACCACCGACTACACCGCGGCCAAGCTGTTCTGGCGGGACATGTCGCCCCTGGACATGCCCGTGGGAGGCACGGCCCTGGGCAAGGCGATCACCGCCGGGGCGCGGCTGCTGGCCGGCGTGCGAGGAAAGGGTCAGCCGCGGGCGCAGGTACTATTATTGCTCACCGACGGTGAGGACCACGAGAGCGAGCCGCTCAAGGCCGCCGAGGACGCGGCCAAGAAGGGCGTCCGCATCTACGCCGTGGGCATCGGCTCCCGCAGCGGCGAGCCGGTCCCGGAGGTGGACGACAGCGGCAAGATCGTGGGCTACATGAAGAAGCCTGACGGCGGGTTCGTCACCACCCGCCTGGATGAAAAGACCCTCAAGGCGGTGGCCGCCGCCACCAAGGGCAGGTACATCGCCATGGACCCCAAGAGCTTCGCCGTCGAGCCGATCCTCAAGGCGATCAAGAAGCTGAAGCAGGCGGAGACCAAGGCGCGCCTGATCAAGCACTACGACGAGGCGTTCGCCTGGTTTCTGTTCCCCGGGTTCCTGCTGCTGCTGCTGGAGGCGTGCCTCCCGGAGCGGCGCCGACGCAGGGCGGAGGAGGCGCCATGACCCACACCCGACTCATCGCCCTGCTGCTGTTGACGCCTCTGCTCTGGGGCTTCGACCCGTTCCAGAGCAGCAACACCAACGTGGAGGAGGGCAACGCCAAGCTCGGCACCGGCAAGTACAAGGAGGCGCTGGAGCGCTACGACGCGGCGGCCAAGGAGCTGCCTGACGAGCCGGGGGTGCAGTACAACCGGGGCGTGGCGCTGCACCGGCTGGGCAAGTTCGACAAGGCGCGCGAGGCCCTGTCCCGCGCCGCCGCCGGCCAGGACCGCGGGCTGCAGGCCAGGAGCTACTACAACCTGGGCAACACCCTGTTCGAGCTGAAGCAGTACAAGGAGGCGGCCGACTCGTTCAAGCGCAGCCTCCGCCTGCGGCCGGATCATCTCCCCTCCAAGTGGAACCTGGAGCTCGCCCTGCGGCGCATCAAGGAGGAGGAGAAGAAGAAGAAGGACCAGAAGAAGAAGCAGGACAAGAACAAGGACAAGAACAAGGACAAGCAGGACAAGAACAAGAAGCAGGACCAGAAGAAGGACAAGAAGAAGCAGGGCGACGACGATCCCAACAAGGACAAGCAGGACAAGAAGAAGCAGGACCAGGACGAGAAGAAGCAAGACCAGCAGGACAAGAAGAAGCAGCAGGAGCGGTCGAACAAGGACAAGCAGCGCCCGCAGCCTCGGCCCAGGGAGCGTGACTCGGTGCTCGACGCCCTGGAGCGCAACGACAAGAGCCTCCAGCGGCAGCGGTTGCGTGGCATGATGGGCGGGCGCAGGCGGGTGGTGAAGGACTGGTAGCGGCGCTTCGCGCCGAGGCCTCAGGCCTCAGGCTTCAGGCTTCAGGAACTGGACGCGGTGTAGATTGCATGGACTTCGATACATAGCAGCTGTGTTGTTGGCGGCGGTGGTTTGCGCGGCCTCTCCCGCCTGGGCGCAGCAGGCGCGGGTGCAGCTCAGCCTCGACCGGTCCCTGGCCTATGTGGGCGAGGAGGTGCGGGTGGAGGTCGCCATCCGCATCAACGGTCGCGTGGGCTACGAGCGCTACCTGCCGCCCTCCTTCGAGGGGTTCCGCGTGCTCGGCAGCGGCATGTCGAGCCAGAACATCGAGATCATCAACATGCAGGTGCGCCGCACCGAGAGCTATGTCTACACGGTGACGCCGGCCAAGGTGGGGAGCCTGAAGGTGGGGCCGGCCGCGGTGATGAGCGGCGGCAAGATGATCAAGTCCCAGGTGGTCAAGCTGCAGGTGAAGCAGGGCTCTGCGCGCCCCGCGCCGGCGGCGCCGGACCCGACCGCGCCCCCGCAGCCGGGCGCCGGCGGAGAGGACCGCGGCCAGGGCAGGGCGGCGTTCATCCTGGTGGACGCCCGCCCCGAGCGCGTCTACATCGGCCAGGAGGTGCTGGCCACCTGGACCCTGTACGTGGCCGGAAACATCGGCATGCGCTCGCCCCAGGTCAGCGGCCTGCCCGCCACCGACGGCTTCTGGAGCGAGGACCACAACTCGCCGTCCCAGCTGTCATACGAGCAGAAAGTGGTCAACGGCAACGTCTTCAACGTGGCGCTGCTGCTGCGCAAGAAGCTGTTCGCCCAGAAAACGGGCAAGCTGTCCCTCGGGCCGATGAAGATGGGCCTGACCCTGGTGCAGTTCTTCAACTCGCGCCGGCTGGAGATCTCCAGCGAGGCGAAGCAGATCGAGGTGCTGCCGCTGCCAGCGCAGGGCAAGCCCGCCGGCTTCGTGCCGGGCAACGTCGGGCGCTTCGACCTGACCACGACCCTGGACCGGGACAAGATCAAGGGCGGCGACGCCGTGACCCTGCAGGTGGTGGTGCGGGGCGACGGCAACGTGCGTCAGCTCAATGTGCCAGCGCTGACCGCGATGGACGGGTTCAAGGTTTACGAGCCCAAGGTCACCGACAACCTCGCCCTCGGTGAGAAGAAGCTGGAGTACCTGCTGATGCCCACCCGCGCCGGGCGGCTGAAGGTGCCCTCCATCGCGGTGCCCACCTTCGATCCGGCCTCGGGGGAGTACCGCGTGCTGCGCAGCGAGCCGCTGGCCCTGACGGTCACCGGCCCGATGCCCCAGGCCCTGACGCCGCGCAAGGACCCGCGCAAGAACGTGCTCGGGCCGAGCATCCGGCCCCCGCGGCCTGCCGACGCGCCGCTGACCCACGAGGCGCCCTTTCGGCCGCTGTCGAGCGCGAAGCTCTGGGGGCTCTTCCTGGCCCCCCTGCTGTTGCTCGGGCTGGTCACCGGCGGTGAGCGGCTGCGAGATTCCCTCAGGCGAGAGACCCCGCGGCGGCAGCAACGGGCCGCGGCCCGGCGCATCAAGGCGCACCTCAAGACGGCCCGGGACCTGAGCCGGGCGGGGGACAAGGAGGCGTTCTTCAGCGAGGTTGCCGCCGCCCTTCGGGACCTGCTGGACCACCGGCTCGGCGCCAGGATGGAGGGCCTGACCCGGCCCGAGCTGGGCCGGGAGCTGGAGCGCCGGGGCTTCCCGCCCGAGCTGGTGAGCGAGCTCCTGCAGGAGCTGGACAACTGCGACTTCGCCCGCTTCTCCCCGTCGGGATCGGACCCCCGCGAGATGGACCAGGCGCTCAAGCGCACGCGCAAGCTGCTGGACCGGATCAACCGGGTCAAGCTGGCAGACGTGGAGGTGGGCCCATGACCCGCGCGCTGGCCCTCGTCCTGCTGGTGGCGGCGCTGTGGGGCGCCCCCGCGGCGGCCGCCGCCGAGACGCTGCAGCAGGCCTACGCCCGGGCGCTGCAGGAGCACTACGCGGGCAAGTACGACAAGGCCATCGAGTCGATGGAGCGGATCCTGGCGGTGCCCATGGAGAGCGCCGACCTGCACTACAACCTCGGCTGCGCCTACTTCCGCCTCGGCAAGCTGGGGCCCGCCATCTTCCACTTCGAGCGCTCCCTGGCCCTGGACGGCTCGGGCGAGGACGCGCGCCACAACCTGGCCGCCAGCCGCGCCGTGGCCGCCACCCGGGTGACGGATCAGCTCAAGGGCGCCGCGCGGGAGTCGTGGTGGGTCCGGGCGGTCCAGACCCTGGGCGCCAGGACCTGGACCGTGATCTTCCTGGTGCTCTGGTGGCTCACCCTCGGCCTGGTGCTGGCCCTGCGGTACGTGGCGGCGGGGCCGCTGCGCGCAGGCATGGTCGCTGGCACCGCCTTCCTGGGGCTGGTCACCTTCACCTCCGGGCTGCTCTTCCTCGGCCGCGTTCACCATGACCGCGCGGTGGTCAAGGGGATCGTGCTGCCCGACAAGCTGGAGGTGCGCGAGGGGCCCAGCGACAGCGCCAAGGCCACCTTCAAGCTGCACGCCGGCTTCAAGGTGCGGCTGCAGGCGCGGGCCGAGGGGTGGGTGCGCATCCGCCTGCCCAACGGGCTGGAGGGGTGGGCGCAGAAGCGCGACATCGGGGTGCTGTGAGGCTGATCCCCGCCCGGGATCTCAGGAGGAACCCATGACCATTCGCCAGGCCGCCTGCAGCTGCGGGCAGCTCACCCTGGAGGCGCGCGGGGAGCCGGTGCGCATCTCCATATGTCACTGCCGTGCCTGCCAGCGCAGGTCGGGCAGCGTGTTCGCGGCCCAGGCGCGCTTCCCGGCCGACGCCGTGACTACCCAGGGGCGCGCCACCGCCTACGAGCGCAAGGCGGACTCGGGCAACAGGGCGACGTTTCACTTCTGCCCCGAGTGCGGGGCCACGGTGCACTACACCCTGGACGCACTGCCCGGGTATGTGGCGGTGCCGGTGGGCGCCTTCGCCGACGCCGACTTCCCGACGCCCACCGTCTCGGTTTACGAGGCCCGCAGGCACCCCTGGGTTGTGGTGCCCGAGGAGTTCGAGCACTGGGATTGAGCCCGGCGTCTCGCTAGCGCCTCGCTGGCACCCTCGCCGCCAGGCCCCGGTGGTAGCGCCCGAGCATCCGGTGCAGGCTGGCCCGCGACACCTCGCCCTCGGCGTCCAGCAGCAGCGCGCCGGCCTTGTTCCGGCTCAGCCCGCTCAGCAGCGGGGTCAACGCCGTGCCCGGCGCGCCCTCCAGCACCAGCAGCCGCGCCAGGTTCAGCGCGTGCCAGTTGCGGTCCTTCGGCTCTGCCGCGCCCCGCGCCCCCCGGGCCAGCAGCTGCTTGAGCCCGGTGAGGGGGTAGGCCACCAGCCAGCGCCGGGTGCGCTTGACATGCCCCAGCAGCGCCCGCGCCCGAAAGCGATCCGATCGACCGTGCAGGTTGGCCGAGGCCCAGCCGTTTTCGTCCGCCGGCAGCTTCATGGACAGCACGATGAGGTTGGTGCGGAAGACACGCTTCTCCCGCTCGCTCAGGGGGAAGCGCCCCGGGGCGCTGATGTGCGCCTTGAGCCGCAGCGAGCTGCGCATGGGCAGCGGCATGCGGCGGCCCTTGTGGGGGGTGGTGTTCACCGAGCCGAGCAGCTCGTCCAGGCGCTCGGGCTCCAGCTTCATGTTGTTCCACCCGGGTATCGCCCTGAACAGCAGGTAGTCCGCCGGGAAGAACGCCGAGGAGGAGGTGTAGATATCCCGGGTGGAGAACACCTTGGACTTGTAGAAGTCCTTGCCCGCGATGTAGTGGAGCCGCGGGTGGTCCAGGGTCTGGATCCCCCGGTCGAAGAAGTTCAGGTCGATCACCGCGTTGCCCCAGACCTGCCGCACCAGGAGCCCCTCCACCGACTTGATGCCCAGCTCGGCCAGGGCGGCCGCGGCGCGCGGGTTCTGCGCCAGCACCTGCCGCGCCCCGTCCACGCGCGCCTTGCTCAGGGGCTCGTCGCTGGCCAGCACCACCAGGTCGCCGCTGGTGCCGAAGAACACGTGCAGCTCGCGGAACTGCTCGGCCAGGGTGTTGGTGATGATGCCGATCATGTCGTGGCTCGACGCGTACACATGCACCCACTGCAGCAGCACGCCCCCCGGGTTCAGGTGCGCCTTGACCAGCTGGTAGAAGTCCCGCGTGAACAGGCTGTCAACGCCGGTGACCCACGGGTTGCTCGGCTCCGAGATGATCAGATCCCACCTGCGGTCGCTGCGGCCGAACACCCGGAACGCGTCGCCGCGGTGGATCTTGACCTTCGGGTTGTGGCGCAGCTTCTCGTTGGCGTGGTCGAAGTAGCCCGCGGCGTCGATGATCTCGCTGGAGATCTCCGCCACGTCGATGCGCTCGAAGCTGTCGTAGCGGGTCAGCTCCCCCACGGTGACCCCGGTGCCCAGGCCCACCACCGCCGCGCTCTTGCGGTTCCTGGCCAGGAGCGCCGGGATATGCGCGGACAGGCGCAGGGTGTAGATATCCTCCACCGTGTCGGAGTCGCACTTGCCGTTGACCCACACCGCGCGGCTGGCGGGGTTGAACTTGCTCTCGGTCACGGTGAGGGACAGCGACGGGCCGTCGGTCTGCTTGAGGATCTTCTGCCGCTCGAGGTGTCGGGCGTAGAACACCGAGGGCGCCTGGTAGCTGTGGGCCAGCTCCTGGCGGTTGCGGAAGGTGCCGATGCTGAACCGGCGCGCGTCGTACATCGGCACCGTCACGAGCAACACCGCGGCCGCCGCCAGCAGCGCGCCCGCCGCCGCGCGGTACCCGCTCGACAGGTGCAGCGAGGCCAGCAGGCATGACACGGCGGTGCACGCCACGGCGGTGAGGAAGATGCGCGGGTTGTCCAGCACGTAGTACAGCAGGACGCCCCCGATCAGGCTGCCGAGCAGGGCGCCGAGGGTGTTGAGCGACAGCAGCAGCCCCGAGTGGCGGCCCACCTCGTTGATGTCGTCCTTGAGCTCGTGGAACGCGATGGGCAGGGTGGCGCCAGTGAAGAACAGCGCCGGCAGCAGCACCACCAGCAGCACCAGGAACACCGCGCCGTAGTAGAACCAGAACGCCACCTCCGAGGAGGAGAAGCCGATGCGGATCAGGTGGGCCATCTGGGGCCACAGGTCGAGGGCCAGGTACAGCCCGATGAGCAGCAACGCCAGGATGAACTGGTTGTAGAACAGGTAGCGGCGGCGGATGTGGCGCAGCTTGCCCACGGCGTAGCTGCCCAGGGCGATGGCCAGCAGGAACACCGACAGCACCAGGGAGAAGCTGTAGGACGACGATCCGAACGACAGGTTGGAGACGCGGAACAGCACGTTCTCCAGGGTCATCACCGCGAAGCCGCTGAGGAAGCCCACGGCGTAGATCACGAGCCTGCGGCCGGGGCTGGTGGCCGGGAGCGCGGCCGCCTCCGTCCCGGGCGCGTCCGCGTCGTCCTGGTCCGCCGGGCGCTGCGCTGCCTCGTCGTCGCCGAACAGGGGGGCGCGAGAGAGCAGCAGGAAGAAGGCCGCGGTGCCCAGGTTGAGCGCCGAGGTGCCCATCACCGTGGCGGGCAGGCCGTACGCCGGGATCAGCCAGAAACCGGCGGTCAGGGTGCCGAGGAAGGCCCCGCCGGTGTTCACCCCGTAGATCCGGGCGTGCACGCCGGTGGCCGCGTCAAGGTTGCGCGAGATGCCACGGGTCAGCAGCGGCACCGTGGCGCCCATGCAGATGGTGGGCACGCCGAACAGCACGAAGGAGGCGAACACCCCCTGGGCGATGATCAGCAGCGGCGGGTCGAAGGACCAGCCCGTGGTGAGCGCCGCGAACCCGCTGAACAGCCAGGGAAAGATCAGGCACCACGCGCCGATGAGCGCCTCGAGCAGCGCGTACAGCTTCAGGTGCTGCTTGACCCGGGCGCTCAGCCGCCCGATGAGGTAGTACCCCAGCGACAGCCCCCCGAGGAAGGTGCCGATGATGATGGCGATGGCGATGGTGTCGCTGCCGAGCAGCCGCCCCAGGTACTTTTGCCACACCACCTGGTAGATCAGCCCGGCGGCGCCCGTGAGGAAAACGAAGAAGTAGATGGCCGGGAAGATGAGCTTGTGGGTGGCCCTGCCCTTGGTCTCCATGGACGTGCCTCTCCGGGGCTTCAGAACTGGATGGTGTGCGCGTCGAAGAAGCGCCGCCGCATGTCGAGCAGGTACTCCTCCACCGCGGCCGCTTCGGGCGGGTCGGGTGGCAGGGGGCTGTCGTTTGCCGCGTTCTCCAGCGCAGGGTGCAGGCGCGCCAGGTGGTTGACCCAGTGGCTCCCCTCCTTGAGCCGCGACTCGGGCTCGAGCCGCCCCTGGTCCATGAGCTCCTCCAGGCGGTCCTGGCCGTAGGAGCGGGACAGGGTGGGGAGGTCGAACATCAGCTCACCGGTCTGCAGCAGGTGCAGCCCGGTCAGGGCGATGCGGTAGGCCTGCAGCACACGCCTCACCGACGGGGTCGGGTTGGCCTCGTGGTCCTTGAGCAGCCCCCGGGCGAAGTCGTTGTAGTAGTTGTAGAAGCGGCGGCAGAGCACCCCGTCGCACACCCGCGCCAGCCGTCGCAGGTCCTCGCTGTCCATCAGCTGCAGCGGGTTCATGATCCGCTCCAGGATGGAGCCGTCGCCGCGCAGCAGCGCGGAGCAGACCAGACCGATCTCGGCCGAGACGAAGTCGATGCGGTACCCCTCGTATTCGCCCACCCAGTTCACCGACCGCGGCGCTGAGCTCAGCCCCACCAGGTTCTCGGTGGGCTCCACGTGCACGCCCTTGATCTCCAGCAGCCCATCCGGCGCGGCGTAGCCGCCCACGTGGGCGCCCGACACCGCGGCGCAGATGATCTTCTGGCTCATCTGCTCCAGCAGGAATCGCTTGAGCAGCTCGTGAGGCAGGCCCAGGCGGTGGAGGTGCTGGTAGGTCATGACGTCTGGGATTGTAGAGTGAGTTGGGGCAGCAGGTCGCCAAAAAATGCACCCTTCTCACTTTCATGGGTTGACATGTCGGCTGCATTCACCACTATTAGACCAGTCAGTCTAAACTAGATGGTATAGAACAGGCGGTGTAAACCGCCAGGTGTAAACCATGAGGTGTAACCATGCGGTGTAGAACTCATGGTATTGTCTCCCCGGTCCTGGATCTTTCCAGCACGGAGATACGCGATGCCCGCAGCACGTTTTTACAAGCTCCCCCAGGAGCGGCAGGACGCAATCCTCGACGCGGCCGCCGCAGAGTTCGCCGCCCGGGGCTACGAGGGCGCCTCGTACAACCAGATCATCAAGCACTCGGGCGTGAGCAAGGGCTCGATGTACTACTACTTCGAGGGCAAGCAGGACCTGTACGGAGCGGTGCTGATGCGGCTGGGCCAGACATTTCTGGCTCATATCGGCAGCTTCAAGCTGGACCCGGACGCCGCCACTTTCTGGCAGCAGGCCGAGGAGATGAGCGTCAGGGCCATGGAGTATTACGCCGACCATCCCACGTCCGCAGGCCTGCTCAAGAGCCTGCTCACCCGGCCCCAGTCCGGCGAGACCCTGGAGACAGCCGCCGTGCTGCGCGCGGCCTGGGAGCAGTGGTGGGACATGGTGCTGAAGCTCGGACAGGAGTGCGGCGCCATCCGCACCGACCTGCCTCGGTCGCTGATGGTGCGGCTGCTGGTGGCGGTGTGCGACGCCGTGGACGGCTGGTGCATCGAGCGCATCGACAAGCTCTCCAGGGACGACTGGCGCGAGGTCTCCCGTATGCTGGCCGACTCCCTGCGACAGATGGGAGACGTCTCGGCCGAGGACGAGGATCGCCGCCACCTCTGGCGGCGGTTTGAAGACTGACCACGAACCCCTGAACCCCTGACTCACTGAACAACCCACGCGCCGGCGCATCGGCGCGAAGGACCGGCGAGGTGCGCCCGGCGAGCGGCGCGCGCGCGACCAGGTCCAGCCACGGAGGCGACCATGAAACGACCAGCCCGAACCGTTCTCACCCTGGCCAGCGCGACGCTGATCATCCTGGCGGCGGCGCCGGCGGCGGCGGAGTTGACCCCGCGCCAGATCATCCAGCGCTCCCTGGACCAGCAGGTCTTCCGCAACAAGGGGGCCGAGATGAAGATCGCCATGCGCCTGGTGAGCAAGGGCGGCGAGACCCGGCACCGGAAGCTCGCCGCGTCCACCCTGCGCCGCGGGGGCCTGAGCCACACCATGGCGCGGGTCCTGGCCCCGCAGGACCTGGCCGGAACCGCCTTCCTGTTCAAGCAGAAAGAGGGCGGCGCCGACGAGCAGTTCATGTATCTGGCCGCCCTGCGGGTGGTCAAGCGCATCGTGGGTGAGCAGAAGAGCGCCCGGTTCCTGGGCAGCCAGTTCACCTACGGCGACCTGGAGTGGGGCGCCGTCGAGGACGCCCGCTATGCCCGGTTGCCCGACGAGGCGGTGGGCGCCGAGCCGTGCCATGTCATCCAGGCAACGCCCCGGGGCGACAGCGACTACAGCAAGCTGACCCTCTGGATCCGCGCCCGGGACTTCACCATGGTGCGCATGAAGTTCTTCGACAAGGAGGGGCGGCTGAAGAAGGTCCTGTTCGTCAAGCGGGTGGAGCGCATCGGAGGGCGCCTCGTGGCCACGCGGCTGAAGATGAAGAACGCGCGCACCGGCGACGCCACCCTGCTGGCTGTGAGCGAGGTCCGGCTGCGCGACGACCTGTCCGCCGAGCGGTTCTCGGTGCGCGAGCTGAAGAAGCAGTAGGGTCATGCACGGTTCGGCACATGGCGCGGGGGTGGTCAGCGCGTTGCTCATCCTGCTGCTTTGCCAGGCGGCGTGGGGCGAGCCGGCGGATGAGCCGGGCGCGCCAGGCGCCTTTGAGTCTCCTGCGGCGGTCCCGGCCCCGGCGGCGGGCGAGATCGTAGATCCCGAGGACGACGACGGCGATGACTGGCCCGACGACGCGCCAGCGGCGGCCCCGGCCCCGGCGGCGGGCGAGATCGTTGACCCCGAGGACGGCGACGGCGACGACTGGCCCGACGACGCGCCCGGTGCGGCGCCTGCGTCCGGTGCGGCCCCCGCGGTCTCCCGGGCAGCCGCGCGCGCAGCCCCGGGCCCCGGCGTGCTGACCTGGTGGGCCCGCGGCAGCCTGAGCCTGGGCCTGGACACCGAGCACTCCGGCCCGCGCTCCGCCAACCAGCCCGGCGTGCGCGAGGACGTCATGGCGCTGGTCACCGACGTGGCGGTGGGGCTCCGGGTGCGCCTGCGGGAGTCGCTCCGGCTTCAGGCCGCCGGGCGCCTGCGGCTGCATGTATCGGCCCGCCGACCAACCGGCGAGGGCGAGACCTATACCCTGTTCAACGGCGACCTGCATCGCACCGACTTCGAGGCCCTGCCGGATGACACCTTCGTCGAGTTGAGCACCGAGCACGTGGAGCTGCAGGTGGGGATGATCACCTCCGTGTGGGGCGCCTCGGACCTGGTCAACCCCAACGACCAGCTCACCGCCCTGGACCTGCGCCTTGGCCCCATGTCGGCCCGGCGCCTGCCCGTGCTGGCGGCGAGGGCCGACGTCTACCTCGGTCCGGTCACGCTGACCGGGGTGTGGCAGCCGGTGCACATGCCCCACCGCGTGGACCTGTTCGGCGGCGACTTCGCCCTGCTGGGCCCGGGGGCGCCGCCCTCCCTGCGCCTGCTGGGCGACCTGGCCGACCGCCTGGCCAACGACAGCGTGGAGGGGCAGTGGCAGGGCGCGCTGATCCAGAGCAGCTCGCCCAGGCCCTTCGTGGACAGCAGCGTGGGCGTCCGGCTCTCGACCACCGTCAAGGGCTGGGACCTCGCCCTGCAGTACGCCTACACCTTCGAGCGCCTGCCGGTGATGCGCATGCACGGCGACCTGGTCCAGCGCCTGCTGCCCTACCTGCTGTCGCCGCCGACCATCTCCGCCTCCGAGGTGCTGCGGGCGCTGGCCCGCTCCTTCGCCGAGGCGCCCACCGTGGAGTCGATCTACCTGCGCCAGCACCAGGTGGGGCTCAGCGCCTCCGGCGCGCTGTTGGGCATCGTGGTGGAGGGCGACCTGGCGCTGCTCTCCCGCCGTGCCGAGCCCCTGGACGACGACGGGCCGGGGTTGCCGGGGCTGCCCCTCGAGCGCCTCGGCAGCAGCTGGTCAACCAGCACCGATACGCCGGTGCTGGCCTACACCCTCGGCGGGCGCTACTCCCGCGGCGAGGACCTGCTGATCAAGCTGGAGTGGTGGCACGAGCTGCTGCTGGATCCGCTGGGCCAGGACGGCAGCGAGCGCCGGGAGCTGCTGTTGGGCGGCCCCCATCGCGGGGGCGTGGCGCTGATGGCGCGCTACACCATCCCCCGCGTCGACCTGACCGCGCGGCTGCTGCTGCACAGCGAGCTGTTCCACGGCTCCATCATCGCGGCCCCGGAGCTGTCCTACCGCTTCGGCGACCACCTGACCGCCTTCGTGGGCGGCACGATATACGCCGGGGATCGCGGCCCCGGCGCCCTGTTCAACGGAAACGACGAGGTCCACCTGGGGTTCCGCGGCTACCTGTGAGGGGGCGCGGACGATGAACCGGAAGGAGCGGTCCGATCATGAAGACCAACGACAAACCCGCCGCGCGATCCGCGCGGCCCCACCCGGGCGCCCGCTACACCGCCTGGAGGGCCCGCCCCGGCGTGGGGGGGGGGCGGCCGCCGGGGGGGGGGGCGGCGGCCGCCGGCGCCGGCGCCGCCCGGCTGGAGTTCGACAGCACCCTGGACGGCTGGTTCCTCGAGGACGATCCGAACCTGGTGGTCTATCGCGACTTCATCGACCGCTTCGTGGGCGACGAGATCTCGGTCATCGGCGTCACGGCGGACGACGTGTTCGAGCCCGCCGTGCTGGCCAGCATCCAGCGCCTGACCCGGGCCGCGGAGCAGGCGCCGCATGTGCATCGCGTGCGCTCGCTGACCAACGTGAAGATCTTCGACAACGACCCGGAGGGAGGCCTCGAGATCCGCCCGCTGGTGCGCCAGCTCCCCCGGGACGATGCCGCGGCCGCGGCCCTGCGCCGCGGCGCCCTGGACAACCCGCTGCTGCGGGGCACGCTGGTGTCCACCGACGGCAGGACCACCGCGGTGGTGGTGGAGCTGGCCGGCGGCGAGGACCTGATGCAGCGCAAGATGGCCCAGGTTCGGGCCCTGGAGCAGATCATCCAGCGCGAGGGGGAGCGCGCGGGCGTGGGCCTACACCTGGCCGGCACGCCCATGACGGACAAGGCGTTCTACGACTACAACAAGCGCGACTTCCACCTCATCCTGCCCATCTCGGCGCTGGTGGTGCTGCTGCTGGCGTGGCTCATCTTCCGGCGCCCGTTCTTCACGATCATGCCCTCGGTGGTGGTGCTGCTGAGCATCCTGATCACCTTCGGCCTGATGGGCGCGCTGGGGCTGCAGGTGAGCATCCTGTCCACCATGGTGGCCGCGCTGGTGCTGGCCGTGGGCGTGGCCGACGCGGTGCATGTCCTGTCGGAGTATCGCCGCCAGGTCGAGCGGGGGGCGCGCCGCGAGGCGGCCCTGCGGCGCACCGTTGCCCACCTGTTCATCCCCTGCCTGTTCACAAGCATCACCACCGCGGTGGGCTTCCTCTCGCTGTTGACCAGCGACCTGCAGCCGATCCGCGAGGCGGGCTGGCTCTCGGCGGTTGGCGTGCTGGTGGCCTTCGGCCTGAGCATGACCCTGCTGCCGGCGCTGCTCTCCTTTGTCCGGAGCACCCCCGCCCGGCGCGATGCGGGGCCGCTGGACAGGCTGGTGAGCGCCGCGGCCCTGCGGTTGGGTGGCCTCTCCCGCCCGGCCAGCGTCAAGGTGCTGGCCGCCTCGGTCGTGCTGGTGGTGCTGGTGGCCGTGCGCCTGCTGGGCGGCGGCGTCACGGTGGGCGCCAACCCGATGGGCTACTTCAGGCCCGGTGATCCGGTGCGAACCGCCACCGAGTTCATCGACCGCCGCCTCGGCGGCAGCACCTCCATCGAGCTGCTGGTTGAGGCGCCGGGCGAGGGCCTCAAGGACCCGGCGCTGCTGGGCCGGGTGGACGCGCTGCAGGCGTACATGGAGTCGCTGCCCGGAGTCAGCCGCGCGCTGTCCGTGGTGGATTATCTCAAGGAGCTCAACCGCGTGATCCACGGCGGGGACCGGCGGCACTATGCGCTGCCGCAGAGCCGGGAGGCCGTGGCGCAGTACTTCATGCTGCTGGAGGGGGAGGAGGAGTTCTCCTCCATGGTCCAGTCCAATTACTCTCTGGGTCGGGTCACCGCCCTGGTCAGCTTCTCCGAGTCGGGCGCCCTGGCCAAGCGCCTGCCCGAGGTGGAGGCGCGGCTGGCCCGGGACTTCCCCGGGCCCGAGGCGAAGGTCAAGCTCACCGGCTTCGTCAAGCTCATGGGGGACATGGAGCACTACCTGGTGCGCAGCCAGATTCGATCCATGCTGCTGGCGTTCCTGGTCATCTCGCTGATGATGTTCCTGCTGCTGCGGTCGCTCAGGCTGGGGGCCCTGGCCATGATCCCGAACCTGGTGCCCATCTTCCTGGGCCTCGGCTTCATGACCTTCATCGGCGTCGGCCTGGACCCGGGGACCGTGATGATCGGCAGCATCGCCCTGGGCCTGGTGGTGGATGACACGGTGCACTTCATGGTGCAGCTCAAGCGGCGGGTACGGGGCGGCGACGACCTGAACACAGCCATCGCCGGGGCGCTGCGCAGGGCAGGGCACCCGATCATCCTGACCAGCGTGATCCTCATCGCCGGCTTCCTGGTGGCCACCCTGGGCAGCTTCAACCCGAACGTGAACTTCGGCTTCATCTCGGCGCTGGTGATCCTGCTGGCCCTGGTGGCGGACCTGGTGATGCTGCCCGCCGCCCTCAAGATCCTGCGCCCGAGGCTGGGCCAGGCGGAGGCGAAGGCGAAGGTGCAGGCGAATGCGAACGCGAATGCGAACGCGAAGGTCGAAGACCGCCAGCCAGCGAGGTCAGACGACAAGCGCGCCCTGCGGCCTCAGCCCGAGGCTTGATCCGGAGGAGCTCGGGAGTTGGCAGGGGGGCGGGTTTCGGGGTCGGGGTCGGGATCGGGATCGGGATCGGGGTCGGGGTCGGGGTCGGGGTCGGTCACACTGGCTCGATGTGCAGGTAGGCCAGGAAGGTGTAGGCCCACTTGCCGGTCTTCTGGGACTTGCCGCCCACCACCATTGAGATGGAGCCGTCCTTCAGGTCCACGACCACGCTCTTTTTGATGGTCGGGCTGGCCGCGGTGGTCGGCTCGTCGTCCACCACCTTGACGCCCTCGATGGTCACGTTGTGGGGGTCGCCGGGGTAGCCCTTGGCGGGGCGGCCCACGCCCAGGGTCAGCCTGTACTTGCCGTTTCCCAGTCCGAACTCGAACAGGTTGTCGCGGCCGTAGTCGTCGTAGATGAAGGAGCGCTTCTCGTCGCTGTAGCCGCTCACCGCGTCGTAGCCGTGCAGCATGATCTTCGGGTCGCCGATGTACTGGCCGGACCAGCCCAGCTGCGCCTTGCTGTCGTACCTGGACCAGCCCACCTTGAGGTAGGTCTTGCCGCCCAGCTTCAGGGGGGCGGCCGTGGGTTTGCCCCCGGGATCCTGGAAGTTGAGGTAGTAGGCCCCGCGCTTGCGGCCGGTGCCCTGGGCCTTCAGCACCGGCAGGGTGGCGCGCTTGCCCTCGATGTAGCGCCCCAGCTCGTGGCGCAGAGCCATGAGCGCGTCGGCGTCTTTGGTCCAGGTGGTGAGGCTGGAGGCCACCGAGTCCACGGTCCTGTCCGCCGCCTCGGCCACATTGACCCGCGGCCGCTGCCCCTTGTTGGCCAGCAGCAGGTACTCGTAGTCCTCGAAGCCCTCGCGCAGCAGCTCCGCGCGGATTGTGGGGCGCGTGCCGTCGAAGAACCGGTTGCCGTCGTAGTAGGCCCAGCCGCTGGCGCGGTAGTGCCAGGAGACCCAGGGGATGATGCGCAGGTGGGTGCCCTGACGGTCCACGCGGGTGGGGTTGAAGTAGGGATCAGGGTCATGGTCGAGGCTGTAGAACCAGACCTGCTCGCCGTGCAGCTGCTGGCGCTGCTGCGCGTAGGCCTGTTGATATGCGCGCACATGGGCGATCCAGATGTCGTAGCCGCACGCCCCGCCGCTCTCCTCGGCGATCTGCTTCTTGGGCTCCTCGCTGATGGCGATGCGCAGCCCGGGCGCCGCCTTTCGGATCAGGCGGCACAGGTGCGCAGCCAGCTTGTGGTCGGCGGCGTTCTGCGGCTCGTTCTGCACGTAGTAGTAGGCCCGCTCGCTGTAGCCATGCTTCTTCAGGTAAGCCGCCAGGCCGGCCAGGTACTGGGACCACTTCTGGTTGTAGGCGGTGGTGCCGTGATGGTCCCCCCGTGAGACCCCGCAGAACGAGGACGGCCGCGGGGTGGAGTTGTTCACGAACTGAAACAGCATGGCCGTGGGGAACCCTGCGCCGTTCCAGCCGCTGCCGACGATGTACTTCTTCGCCAGGTGCTTGATGCTGTAGGGCGGCTTCTCGGTGGGTTCGTCCCACAGCGCGCTGCACTTCGTCGGGGACTTGGCGTTGTCCCAGGTGATCTTGTAGGTAAACCCGCTGGGCCAGGTCACGCCCTTGGGCGTCAGGCGGTGTTCGTGCAGCAGGGTCTTGGCCTTCTGCTCTGCGCTGGCGCTGCCCGCGAGCTTCTTTATGTCGACGTTGACCTGGCTGTGAAAACCGATGGCCCTGGGCAAGCTGAAGTCGAACACGTACAGGGTCACCGGCACGCTGATGGCGGCGCCGCCGGCCGGGGTCAGGGTAAGGGTGGTGCTGTGCTCGCCGGCCGGGGCCGAGGGCGGCACATAGACCGTGAGCCACACCGGCGTCCCGTGCCCGCTGGAGAGGGTCACGCTGTCGCCGGATGCCAGCGGCGTGAGCTTTTCGGCCCAGCCCGAGACGAAGCTGGCCCGGGCCAGGGTCACCCGCTGGGCGCCGCCCAGCTTCGCAAAGGGCTTGATCGCGACCTTCACCGCTCCGCTGCCAGGCCCCAGGATCACCTGGGCCGGCTCGAACTCGTGACGCGCCGCGCTCAGCTTCACACCGGAGCGGGTGGCCTTGGGCGCCCGCTCGCTGGCCAACACCTTGTGTGTGCAGGGGGTGGTCCACAGCGAAAGCGCAGCGGTGCTCTCGCTGAGCTTGTAGGTGAAGTCCGTGGCGTCGGGCGTGATGGGCGCGGTGGGGATATCTGCGCCCGCGCCGCCGTCGCGCGGCCCCGCGTCGCCGACCTGACCGGGCCCCTCGCTGCAGGCCACCAGCAGCAATGCCTGCAGAAGCATCCCTGGCACATGTCTGCCCGATGACCCACGCATACCAGGAAGGTTAGCCCGAACCGGCGAAGGCTGCCCGGCAGCGCGCCGCCACCACCCGTTCTGGCATTCTGGCATTCCGGCGTCCTGGCAATCTGGCATTCGCGCCCCAGCGGGGCGCTTGGGGTCGTTCCACGCGCCTCCGGCGGAGCCCGCCGTGCTCGCCTCGCTGCGCGAGGCTCCGCGATGAAGCGGCGGGCTATTGCCCCGCCGCGTCCATCAGCTTGCTCTTGGTGCCCTTCTTGAACTTCAGCTTGAACTTCTTTTCGTAGCCCACCTGAGGGTTGCGCAGGTGGATGGTGTGGCGCCCTGCGGAGATCACCTTTTGCAGCGGCGTGTGGCCCACGGTCTTGCCGTCAAGCAGCACCTCGGCCCAGGGCTGGACGTCCACGGTGATGTAGGTCTTGCCGTCGGTGGTGGTGCTGACCTTGTAGATCTTGACCGGCGGCTTGCCCTGGGGCGCCACCGGCTGCGGCTGGGCAGGCGGGGCAGGCTGCGGCTGTGGTGCCGGCTTGGGCTGAGGCTGCTTCGGCTGCGGCTGAGGCTGTGGCTGCTTCGGCT
>CAZEJJ010000003.1:20961-33002 GCA_964512185.1 uncultured Enterobacterales bacterium
GAGGCTGAGGCTGAGGCTGAGGCTGAGGCTGAGGCTGAGGCTGAGGCTGAGGCTGAGGCTGCGGCTGAGGCTGCGGCCGAGGCTTCGGCTGCTTCGGCTTCGGCTGCTTCGGCTTCGGCTGCGGCTTCGGCGCCGGAGCTGGGGGCGGCGCAGCAGCTGGCGCCGGCTTCGGCGCTGGCCCGGTCTTCGGCTTCGGCACCGGCGACAGGGGCGGCGTCTCCGGCGTGACCTGCGCCACCGCCGTCTGCGTCAGCTGCACCCGCATGGTCAGGTTGGGTGACTCCTCGGACAGCAGGACGTTTTGCCGCCAGGTGTCATACCCCGGCGCCGAGATCTCCAGGACCAGCTCCTTGCCCAGCGCCAGGCCCGCCACCTGGCACGGCGTGGATTCGCACCGTCGCTTGCCACCCAGCAGCACCGTGGCCTCGGCTGGCGAGGTATGCACCTGCATCACGCCGCGGACCTTCGGCTTCGGCGCGGGTTTTGGCGCGGGTGCGGGCGCGGCAGCGGGCGCGGTTTTTGGCGCGGACGTGGGTGCAGGGGGAGCCGCTGCGACCGGATCCGCCGCGCCGGAGCCCCGGCCGAGATAGCCCGTCCGCGCGAGCACCATGGCCAGCGCCCCCAGGGCGAGCAGCAGCGCGCCCAGCGCCACGATGGTGGCCGGGAAGCGCGACGGTTCCCGGGGCGGCGCGGTGCGCGCCGTGCCGGTGGGCGTGACGTCCGGTCGGAACGGAGGCCGCGGGATCTTGGCGGTGGCCGGCAGGTTCTCCTCCGGCTTCTTTGACGCGCCGCCGCCCGCCAGGGGCCCCACGAGGTCCTGCCTGGCCACCGGCACGTCCAGGTCGCTGGCGTACTCCTCGGGCAGCGGCGTCCACTCCTCCTCGGGCAGCACGGCGGGCTCGCTGCCATCCGCTTCCCGATCGCTGTCTGCGGGGATGTCCACCGTGCGGGCATGCAGCTCGCCGCCCGGCCTGGTGGGCGGCGTGTGCAGCTCCTCCAGGTCATGCTTCATCTCGAGGCCCACGTAGATCGGGCCTGTCACCTCGGGGGATCCTTCGGGCACATCGCCCGAGGTGCCTTCGGGGGACGAGTAGGCGTCGGGGTCCGACCCCCGCGCCTCTGCGCCGGGCAGCGGCGTGCCTGCCCCGGCCAGCACCTCGCGCGCTCCGGGCACCGGCGGCACCATCTGGTTGATGTAGTCGCCCAGCTCCCGGGGGAAGGCCAGCAGATCCCGCTCCCGGGCGAACTCCAGCAGGTCGTCCCGCAGCGAGGCCGCGTCGGTGTAGCGCTCGTCCGGGTTGTGAGCCAGCGCCCGCATGACGATGGCCTCCAGGTCCTCGGGGTACTCCTCGCGCACCTCGCTCGGCTTGGGGATGTTCCCCTCGGTGACCCGGCGGATGTCGAGCTGCCCGTCGTCGTCCACCCGGGGCAGCTTGCCGGTGGTCAGCTGGTACAGCACCACGCCCAGGGAGAAGATGTCGGCCCGGTGGTCGATGGCCCCGCCCTTGTACTGCTCGGGGGACATGTACTGCACCTTGCCCTTGACCACCCCCACCGCGGTCAGGTGGGTCTTGCCCACGAACTTGGAGATGCCGAAGTCGGTGAGCTTTACCAGCCCCTCGCGGCTGCAGAGCACGTTGTGCGGGCTGACGTCGCGGTGGACGACGTTCAGCGGCCGGCTGTCCTCGATGCCCACCTGCCGGTGTGCGTAGTCCAGCCCGAGGGCCGCCTCGGCCAGCACCCGCAAGGTGATGCGCAGCGGGATGCGGCTGTGGCGGTGGCGCTCGATGCGGGCCAGGGTGGCCAGGTCGCAGCCGTCCACGTACTCCATGGCGATGAAGTACGACCCCTGGTCGCGGCCGAGCTCGAAGATCTGCACCACGTTTGGGTGGCTCAGCTGGGCCGCGATGCGCGCCTCGTCCAGCAGCATCTCGGCCACGTCCTGCACCTCGGTGTACTGGGACAGCAGCCGCTTGATCACCACCATGCGCCGGACCCCGGCCAGCCCCTCCTGGCGGGCCAGGAATACCTCGGCCATGCCCCCCTTGCCGATCCGGCGTATCACGCGGTAGTTGCCGCCTATCACCTCGCCGGTCATGTCATCGGTTAGCGCCACGCCGTCATTGTACGACGGATTGATTTAGATCAAACCCCGGTTGGCATCCTGGCGCCCTTGCCCCATGATAAATCTTCACGCCGGCCGGGAGCGCGCCCCAGATGATCAGCCGCAGGGACTTCCTCAGCAAAGCTGCCCTCGGCGCCGCCGTGGGGGGACTGGGCTGCTCCCTGCCGCCCTCCGGGAGCGCGCCTAACGCGGGGCTGGTGGCAGACGGCGGATCTGCGATCCCTGGCCCTGACGGCGCCGCGCTGGCGTTGGAGGCTGGCTCGCGGCGGGCGGCCACCAAGCCGAGCAACATCCTCTTCATCGCGGTGGACGATCTGAACGACTGGGTGGGGCACCTGGGCGGGCACCCCAACGCCAGCACGCCCAACATGGACCGGCTGGCCTCCCAGGGGGTGGCCTTCGAGCGCGCCTACTGCCCGCTCCCCCTGTGCTGCCCGTCCCGGACCTCCATCCTCACCGGGCGCCAGCCCACCACCACCGGGGTCTACTGCAACCAGGTCTGGTTTCGCGATGTGCCGGAGCTGGCCTCGCTCACAACCTTGCCCCAGCACTTGCGCGCCAACGGCTACCGCACGCTCACCGGCGGCAAGGTGTTTCACGGCTGGGCGGGCAAGTGGTCCGATCCCGCCTCCTGGGACGAGTACTACAACGGCGCCGGCGGCACGCCCCCGCCGCCAGAGTCCGTGCGCTTCTCCCACGGGCTGCGCGGCAAGTTCACGGCGCGCAACCTGAACAAGGAGTTCGACTGGGGCCCCCTGGACCTGGACCTGGAGGGCACCGGCGACGGCCAGACCGCAGCCCGCGCCGCCAGCTTCCTCTCCCGTGGCGGCCAGGGGCCGTTCTTCCTGGCGTGCGGGTTCTTCCGCCCGCACCTGCCCTGGTACGCGCCGTACCGCTTTTACGACAAGCACCCCATCAGCAGCATCCGCTACCCGGACATCAAGGCCGACGACCTGGACGACGTGCCCATGGCTGGCAAGGCCATCGCCGGCCGCGACTTCGACCTGCTGTGGCAGAGCGGCCAGTGGCTCAACGCGGTGCAGGGATATCTGGCCAGCTGCTCGTTCACCGACGCCTGCGTGGGCATGGTGCTCGACGCCCTGGACGCCAGCGAGTACCGGGACAACACCGTGGTGGTGCTCTGGAGCGACAACGGCTTCCACCTGGGCGAGAAGCAGCACCTGGAGAAGCTCACCCTGTGGGAGGAGTCGGGGCGGACGCCCTTCGTCATCCGCGCCCCTGGTGTGGCCCGCGCCGGCGGCCGGTGCCCCCACCCGGTGAGCCTGGTTGACATCTACCCGACGCTGCTGGAGCTGTGCGGCGTCCCGGCGCGCAGTGACCTCGACGGCCGCAGCCTGGCGCGGCTGCTGCGCACCCCCTCGTCTCCGTGGCCCTGGCCGGCGGTGACCACCTACAGCCACGGCAGCCACGCCGTGCGCGCGGGCAAGTACCGCTACATCCGCTACGGCGGCGGCGGCGAGGAGCTTTACGACCACACCGTCGACCCCAACGAGTGGCGCAACCTCGCCAAGGAGCGCGCCTTCGCCTCGGTCAAGCAGCAGCTCGCCGCGTGGCTCCCCGCCAACGAGGTGCCGCCGCGCCCGCAGTGCCCCTGAGGGGAGGGGCCGCGAACACCACCCCTGCCAGCCCTGGCATGGACTCGTCCTCTCGCTGAACCTTGCGGCACCCCGCTTCTGGGCTACGGTAAATCTTCGCAGGAGCCGTACCCCATGAAGCCGAAAACCGCTGCAGTCCAGTACGACATATTGCCGCTGATCCGGGAGCGCTGGAGCACGCGCGCATTCTCTGACAGGCCGGTGCCGCCCACCGTCCTGGCCACCCTGCTGGAGGCCGCGCGCTGGGCGCCGTCTTGCCTCAACGCCCAGCCCTGGCGGTTCGTGGTGGCCGCGCGCGGCGACGGCACCGACAGCTTCGAAGACATGGTGTGGTGCCTCAACCGCGGCAACCAGATCTGGGCCGGCCGCGCCGCAGCGCTGATCTTCGTCATCGTGCGCGAGACCTTCGTGGAGTCGGGTGAGCCGAACCGCTATGCCTGGCACGACGCGGGGTTGGCCTCGGGCATGCTCCTGCTGCAGGCGGCGGCCCTCGATCTACAGGTGCACCCGATGGCAGGCTTCGACATCGACCAGGCGCGCGCCGAGCTGGAGATCCCCTCGGGCTACGCCCCGGTGACCGTGCTTGCCGTGGGCTACCAGGGCGATCCGGACCAGCTGCCACCGGAGCTGGCCGCCAGCGAGCGCGCTGCCCGCGGCCGAAAGCCCCTCTCGGAGCGGGCCTACGCGGGGCTGTTTGGCGAGCCGCTGGTGGTCAAAGAGGATCCCGACGTGCAGGCCGTGCTCGACTTCTGGTTCGGCGAGCTGTCCGATCTGGGCCGGGCGCCGGACGACCGCGCCCGGCGCTGGTACAAGAATGATCCAGCGTTCGACGAGGCGATCCGGGACCGATTCGGCGAGGCGCACCGGGCCATCGTCGAGGGCGAGCGCGAGGCGTGGCTGCTGAGCGCCCGGGGGCGGCTGGCCTACGTGCTGGTGCTGGACCAGTTCTCACGCAACATGTTCCGCGGCAGCGGCGAGATGTTCGCCCACGACGCGCAGGCGCTGGAGGTGGCGCTGGGCTCGGTGGAGCGGGGTATGGACCGCCAGCTGCCGGCGGATATGCGCGCCTTCTTCTACCTGCCGTTGATGCACAGCGAGGAGCTGGCGCACCAGGAGCGATGCGTGGAGCTGTTCGCGGCGCTGATGCTCGACCTGCCGCGAGAGGCGCGCTCCCGCGTGCGGCAGAACCTCAAGTATGCGGGCATGCACCGGGACATCGTGGCCCGGTTCGGTCGCTTCCCCCACCGCAACGAGCTGCTGGGCCGGGAGACCTCGGCGGAAGAGGTGGAGTTCCTGGAGCAGCCCGGATCCAGCTTCTGAACTGCCCGCCGGTCCCGCCGCTGCGGTATAGTCCGTCCCTGGGAGGTCCCAAGTGCCACGACTCTACGCCCTGTCCTACTCACCCTGGTCAGAGAAGGCCCGCTGGGCCCTCGAGCACCACAGCGTCAACTTCAGGGAGGTGCCGTTTCTGCCCATGCTCGGCGAGCCGCTGCTGCGGCTGCGCATGCGCAAGCTCACCGGCCGCCTGACCGTGCCAGTGCTGCTGGTGGACGACCAGGCCATCGGCGACTCCTTCGAAATCGCCCGCTACGCCGAGCGCGTGGGCGACGGCCCGACGCTGTTCCCCGAGGGCACCGCTGAGGAGATCGCTCACTGGAACCAGCTGAGCGAGCAGGCGTGCCACGCCGGCCGGGCCCTGGCCACCACGCGGACCATGCAGGACAAGGCAGCGCTGGTGGAGGCGGTCCCGCCCCTGGTGCCGGGCCCGCTGCGCCGGCCCATGGGAGAGGTGGGGGGGCGCTTTTTGCAACAGAAGTACAACCTCGACGAGCGAGATGAGGCAGGCCACCGTGATCAGGCGCGCCAGGCGCTGGAGGCCCTGTCCTACGCCGTGGGCGAGGGTCCCACCGTGCTCGATGGGTTCTCATTCGCGGACATCGCCATGGCGGCCGCGCTGCAGCTGATCTGGCCCGTGGGGGACCACGAGATCCAGATCGGGCGCAACACCCGACGCTGCTTCACCGACGAGATCCTCGTGCAGGAGTTCTCCCACCTCGGCGCCTGGCGGGACGCGCTGTACGCAGCCCACCGACGACGGGGCGCGTAAACATGAAGCGCGCGGTACCCGCGATCCTGCTCCTCTTCATCGCCGCCTCTTGCGCGCCGGGTGACCCGCCGGGCGGCGGGGCGAGCCCTGCTCTGGACGGCGCCTCGTCCGGGGCGAGCAGGCGCCCGGCGGCGCTGCGCGGCGTCCGCGCCATGGCTGCCGCGCGCTCGGTGGTCACCTTCACGGCGCTGCCGGACCGGCCCTCGCTGCCGCCCATGGTGGGCGAGGACGGGCCCGGGCCCGTGGACATGGAGCTGCCCGTGGGCCGCGAGCTCCGCGCGTCCGGCCCGACCGTGGTCGCTGCGCCGGCGCGCGTCTCGCCCGAACCGCCGGTGCCCTGGTCGCCCCAGCCAGCCAGCAGCTTCCTGGCCATCAAGGACAACAACAAGCTCTTTCCGCCCGACACCCACGGCGCGGTGGGGCCTTCAAGGCTGATGACCACCCTGAACACCGAGGTGGCGGTGCATGACCGGTCGGGCAAGCAGCTGTACAAGGCGAGCCTCGGCACCTTCTGGAAGGGCCACTACAAGCACCGCCCCTTCGACCCGCGGATCCACTACGATCCGTTCGCCAAGCGCTGGATCACCGTGGCCTGCGCCGACTCGCGCAGCGCCAACTCGGCCATGCTGGTGGCGGTGTCCCAGACCAGCGATCCCCTGGGCAAGTGGAACCGCTACAAGCTGGACGCCGACCCGGCCAACAAGCACTGGGTCGACTACCCCAACGTCGGCTTCAACAAGCGCTGGATCGTGGTGCAGGCCAACATGTTCCCCAACTCTGGCAGCGCGCAGCCGTACAGCCGGATCTGGGTCATGGACAAGGCCGACCTGATGGCGGGCGGCGCCGGCAAGCACACCGTGCTCACCACCACCACCCTCGGCTACACCCAGTCGCCGGCCATCACCCACAGCGCCACCCTGGATCCGATGTACCTGCTCAACGTCTGGAACAGCTCCAAGGGGTGCGTGCGCCTGTTCACCATCACCGGCAGCCTGGGGCAGGAGAAGCTCACCGCCGGGACGCAATACTGCGCCGCGTCCGGCTGGGCGGCCAGCCCCAAGGGCCGGGCCGACCTGGCGCCGCAGAAGGGCACCAGCAAGAAGGTGCAGGTCAACGACGCACGCATGCACCGGGTGGTGTGGCGCAACGGCTACCTGTGGGCGGCGCACATGATCATCCTCGGCTCGCCCACCCGGACCGCCATCCAGTGGTGGAAGATCGACCCGACCAAGGCAGGGGCGCAGGTGGGGCGCATCGACGACGCCACGGGCAAGGTGTTCCGGGCGTTCCCGAGCATCGCGGTCAACAAGCACGAGGACCTGCTCATCGGCTACGCGCGCTTCTCGGCCGCCGAGCACCCGGGCGCCGCCTACCGATTCCGCCATGGCAGCGACAGCGGCATGACCCTGCAGCCCGAGGTGGTGTTCCGCCCGGGGCGCGCCACCTACTACAAGTCGGGCAGCGGGCGGAACCGCTGGGGTGACTACAGCGCCGCGGTGGTGGACCCGGCGGATGACATCAACCTGTGGACCATTCAGGAGTACGCCGACACCACCAACCGGTGGGCCACCTGGTGGGCCGGGCTGGAGCTCCGGCCGGTCAAGGCGGGCGGCGCTTGCACCAAGGACACCGAGTGCCGCACCGATCACTGCGTGGACGGGGTCTGCTGCGACACCGCGTGCGGCGATGGCATCACCACCGACTGTCAGGCCTGCAGCGTCAAGGCGGGGGCCGCCAAGGACGGCGCCTGCGGGCCGCTGGCCAAGGGCGTGACCTGCCGCAAGGCCACGGGGCCGTGCGATGTGGCGGAGGGCTGCGACGGCGCGGCCACGGCATGTCCCGCCGACCTGTTGCAGCCCGCCGGCGCGAGCTGTCGCGCGTCCCAGGGGCCGTGCGATGTGGCGGAGAGCTGCGACGGCAAGCTGAGCAGCTGCCCTGCCGACGGCTTCGCGGCCGCGGGGATCACCTGCCGGGCAGCGGCGGGGGCGTGCGATGTGGCGGACCAGTGCGACGGCGCTGGCCCGGCCTGCCCGGCGGACAAGGTGCAGGTCGTGGGGATCACCTGCCGCAAGGCCGCCGGGAGCTGCGATTTGGCCGAGAACTGCGATGGCACCAGCGCCGCGTGCCCGGCGGATACCGTCTCTCCGGTGGGGGCCCTGTGCCGCAAGGCGGCCGGCGCGTGCGATGTGGCGGAGACCTGTGACGGGGCGGGCGGCGCCTGCCCGGCGGACACCGTCAAGCCCAAGGGCACCGTGTGCCGGGCGCTCACCGACGTGGACTGCGACTACGAGGAGCTGTGCGACGGCGCGGCCGCGGCCTGCCCGGCGGACAAGTTCGAGCCGGACGGGACGCCGTGCTGGCAGGGGGTGGGGGCGTGCAAGGCCAAGAAGTGCCGGCTGCTGCCGCCCGACGCCGGGCCGGACCTCGGCGCGCGGCCTGACCTGACGCCCACGCCGGATCTCCCGCCGCCCCCCGGGCCGGACCTCGGCCCCGACAGCGGACCGGAGCCGGGCGGGGGGGACGAGGGGTGCTCCTGCTCCTCCACAGGCGGGCTGGCCGGGGGCGCCCCGGTGGCCGCGCTGGCGCTGCTGTGGCTGCTGTGGGGGCGCGCCGGCCGACGAACATTTGTGGATCTCTAACCGCTCGCAGTAGACTCACCTCGTGGCGACCCTCTCCAAGGGACAGGTGCTGCACGAGACCTACCGCGTGCGGAAGTTGCTGGCTCGGGGCGGCATGGGCGAAGTGTACGAGGCCGAGCACGTGCGCCTGGCCAACAAGCGCCTCGCCATCAAGGTGCTGCACGAGGCGGTCGTGGAGGACCCCACCGCGTGCACGCGCTTCGTGATGGAGGCGGAGATCGTCTCGGGGCTGGGGCACCCACACATCGTCTCGGTCACCGACTTCAACGAGCTGGCCAGCGGGCAGCCGTACATGGTGATGGAGTACCTGGAGGGGGAGGAGCTGTCTGCCCGGCTCAAGCGGGACGGGCGCCTGCCGCCGGCGCACGTGGCCCTGCTGCTGGAGCAGACCGCCGACGCCCTGTCCCGGGTTCACGAGCAGGGCATCGTGCACCGCGACCTGAAGCCGGGGAACATCTTCCTGGTGGATACCTCGGCCAACGCCATCCATATCAAGCTGCTCGACTTCGGCATCTCCAAGATCAAGGCCAGCCACATGCAGCTGACCCAGATGAAGACGGTGCTCGGCACGCCGCACTTCATGAGCCCCGAGCAGGCCAAGGGGGCCATCGAGGAGATCGACCGGGCCACCGACATCTTCTCGCTCGGGGCCATCGCTTATGTATGCCTCACGGCGCGCATGCCGTTCGCGGCGGAGAAGCTGGTGGATCTGGTGACGGAGATCTCCACCACCACCCCGCCGGCCCCGAGCGACCTGATCCCGGGCCTGCCGCCGGCCCTGGATCAGGTCATCGCCAGGGCCATGGCCAAGGAGCCGTCGGAGCGGTACGAAAAGGTGCTGGAGCTGGCCGCGGCCTTCCGCGAGGCGCTGGGGCAGGGCGGCGGCGGGGCGCGCAGCGAGGACGAGGAGTGGTCCGAGGTGTCGCTGCCCAACCCGATGACCGTCTCCAACATGCCCGACGCCGGGGCAGACGAGGCGCCGCCGGCCCGGAGCACGCCGCCGCCGGCCGCGCCCGCGCCCGCGCCCGCGCCTGCCACGCCCCCCCCTGCCGCGGTCCTGGACCAGGCCACCGCGATGGTGGCCGGTGAGGAGGTGACGGAGGATCGCCCGGCGGGGCAAGCTCTGGACCTGATGGAGCAGGCCACGGTGATGGTCCAGGGGGAGGACCCTGACGAGCCGGCGCCGCCGCCGGCAACCCCCCGCGCCACCACGGCGTACAGCGAGGAGGACCTGGATCCCTCGACGGTGAACTACCACACGGCCGGCGAGGCAGGAGCAGCGGAGGAGGCCGACAACCTGGCCACCAGGGAGCTGGACTTCAAGGCCACCCGGGTGATGCAGTCCAGGGGCCGCCGGGCGGACGACGCGGTGACCGCGCCGTACAGCGCGGTGGACGAGAAGCGGGAAGCGGCCGGTGAAGCGCTGGAGGATCTTCCCACGGTCA
Organism: uncultured Enterobacterales bacterium; assembly: GCA_964512185.1. Lineage (GTDB taxonomy): Bacteria > Myxococcota_A > UBA796 > UBA796 > JAFGLY01 > CAZEJJ01. Next base: position 30,894 of record CAZEJJ010000003.1, read on the forward strand.
CCGCCGACCGGTTCGAGGCCGCGGACACCGCCGAGAGCGATGCTGGCGGCCTGGAGAACGCGGACACCGCCGAGAAGGACGCTGGCGAGCTGGAGGACGCTGACAACGCCGAGGCGGCCGCCGTCGGCTTCGATGAAGCGGACACCGCCAAGAGCGGCGCCGGCGGCCTGGAGGGCGCGGACACAGGGGAGGGGGCCGGCGTCGGCTTCGAGGACGCGGAGACCGCCGAGAGCGATGTCCGCAGTCAGAAGGGCGCGGACTCCGACGAGGGAGCTGCCGGCGGCCTGGAAGACCTGCCCACCAGGGCGGCCTCGCCCAAGCCCGCCAAGGCGCCGCAGGCTCCGCCGCCTCCGGTGGCCGCGACTCCCGTTGCTCGAAGGTCGCGCGCCTGGCTCGCGGTGGTGGGCGTGGTCGCGCTGCTGGTGATCGGGGGCTTCCTCTGGGGGCTGCTCGCGCCTGGCGACGGCGCTGGTCCGCCAGTGCGCGCGGCCGCCGCGCCGCCACCCCCGGACGCAGGCGCCGCGCTGCCCCCGGACGCCTCCCCTCGGCCTCCACCCGACACTCTCGCCCCTGCCGCCGCTCCGGACCGGGCGCTGCCGGCCGACGCCGCTACCCCGGACCGGGCGATCCAGACCGACACCGCGCCCCCCGCGCCGGACCGGGCGGCCGCGGCCTCGCCTGACAAGCAGGTCCGCCGCAAGCGCCGCCGCCCTCGCCGCCGCCCTCGCAAGAAGAAGCTCCAGCCCTTCCGCGAGCTTTGAGACAGCGTGGTCCGGCTGGGATATAATCGGGGCCGCTTCAAGTTTATTTTCTGAACGGATTCCTAGGGTGATCGTCATGGGTGTGTTCAGACTGCCGTCCTGGCCGCTGTGGGTCGTGAGCGCCACGCTGCTCCTGTGCGCGGACGCCTCGGCCTCGGGGGAGAAAAACCGTGAGGCGGCGCGGCCGCTGTTCAAGAAGGGGAACGACTGCTTCGACCGCAAGGACTACCCCTGCGCCATCACCGCGTTTCGCCAGGCGTACGCGCTGTTCCCCAGCCCGAAGATCACCCTGAACATCGCCCTGACTCTGGAGGCGATGGGGGACGCCCCCGGGGCTGCCGAACAGTTCGAGCGCTTCCTGAAAGCGGCGGATAAAGAGGGCGACGGCAAGGGGGCCCTGGAGCAACAGCGGCGCACGGTGGACACCAAGCTGACCGCCCTGCGCGAGAAGCTGGGCAGCGTGACGGTCAAGTGTGAGGTGAGCGGCGCCGAGGTTCACCTGGACGGCGTCTCGAGAGACAGGACCCCCACCACCCGACGGATCTACGCCAAGCCCGGCAAGCACCGGCTGGAGCTGCGCAAGAAGGGGCGCGGCCGCTGGCGCAGAGAGGTGGAGTTGAGCGCCGGGGCGGTGGTGGCCGTGGTGGTTCCCCGGGGGGCCCTGGCGCCGAGGGTGGTCAAGAAGGCGGCGCCGGCCAGAGCGACCACCGACCCGACCGGCCGGCCGATCTACAAGAAGTGGTGGTTCTGGACCGCCATCGGCGTCGGCGTCGCGGCCGTGGCAGGTGGCGTGACCGTCGGCGTGCTGGCCAGCCAGGACGCGCCCGCCCCCGAGCTGGGCGCCATCCGGTTCGACTGATGATGGAGGGGATGAGTATGCGGCTGCGCTGCATGTACACCATGGTCCTGGGAGCCCTGCTGCTGTGCGGCGGCTGCAGCGAGGAGTGCGCCAGCGAGCTGCCGGCCATCCGGCTGGAGGTCCAGCTTGCGGGCGGCGTGGACGGCGCCGCCCTGGCCAAGCTCGTGATCCGCCTCGAGGCCGGGGGCAAGACCCGCGTCAAGGAGGCGGCGCTCAACGGCGCGCTGGCCGACGGGCAGACCTCCATCGAGCTGGTGCTCGGCAGCTTCGCCGGCCAGGGGTACAGCGGCACCCTGGAGGTGCGCGCCAGGACCAGCGCGGGCAAGGTGGCAGCCTCGGCCCGGGTCGCCGTCGCGGGCGCGGGCGATGCGTGCAACGTGGTGAACATTACCCTGGCCAGCGGGGATCTGGGCGACGGTGGACCGCCGCAGCCCGACGTCGCTGTCAGCGACGGTCCGGGGCCGGATCGGGGCAAGCCGAAGCTGGACA